>CAIQMJ010001106.1 GCA_903872875.1 uncultured Variovorax sp. | reverse complement strand
CGGCGAATCGTTCGCTCTGGTTGAGCGATTCGGCGTCGAGCCAGTCGTACAGCAGGAAGTCGAGGGTTGGACGCAGGCTCATGATTGAACTTCAAAAAGATCAAAGCAGGTGGGGCCCCTGCCAGGAACACCGCGGAACCGGCTTCGCCGGGCCGCTGGTGTTGCCCCCGGAAGGGGGTTGGCGAAAGGCGACACGAAGTGCGCCGAAGCCTGGGGGAGATCAGATCACCTCGAAGACCCCGGCGGCGCCCATGCCGCCACCGATGCACATCGTGACCACGACCTTCTTCGCACCGCGGCGCTTGCCTTCGATCAGCGCGTGGCCGGTCAGGCGCTGGCCGCTCACGCCGTAGGGGTGGCCGACGGCGATCGCCCCGCCGTCCACGTTCAGGCGATCCGCCGGAATGCCCAGCTTGTCGCGGCAGTAGATGACCTGCACGGCGAAGGCTTCGTTGAGTTCCCACAGGTCGATGTCGTTGACCGTCAGGCCCAGCTTCTTCAGCACCTTCGGAATCGCGAACACCGGGCCGATGCCCATTTCGTCGGGCTCGCAGCCTGCGACCGCGAAGCCGAGGAAGCGGCCCAGCGGCTTCAGGCCCTTGCGCTCGGCATAGCGCTCGTCGACCAGCACGCAGGCGCCGCCGCCGTCGGAGAACTGGCTCGCATTGCCGGCGGAGATCAGGCCGCCGGGCATGGCCGGGCGAATGCCGCTGATGCCTTCCTTGGTGGTGCCGGCACGGATGCCTTCGTCGTTCTCGACCGTGACTTCCTTGGTGCGCAGGCCCATCACCGGGTCGGCCACGCCGGCCGTCACGGTGATCGGCGCGATCTCGTCCTTGAAGCGTCCGGCTTCCAGCGCGGCCGTGGCCTTCTGCTGGCTGGCGGCACCGTACTCGTCCATCGCGTCGCGGCCGATGTTGTAGCGCTTGGCGACCTGCTCGGCCGTCTGCAGCATGTTCCAGTAGATCTCGGGCTTGTTCTTCACGAGCCACGGGTCGGTGATCATGTGGCGGTTGGCTTCGTTCTGCACGCAGGAGATGCTCTCGACGCCGCCGGCCACGTAGACCTCGCCCTCGCCCGCGATGATGCGCTGGGCCGCGGTCGCGATGGTCTGCAGGCCCGACGAGCAGAAGCGGTTGATGGTCATGCCCGAGGTGGTGATCGGCAGGCCGGCGCGCAATGCGATCTGGCGTGCGATGTTCGAGCCGGTTGCGCCTTCGGGCGTCGCGCAACCCATGATGACGTCGTCGACCTCGGCGCCGTCGATGCCGGCGCGCGCGACCGCATGCTGCACGGCGTGCCCGCCGAGCGTGGCGCCGTGCGTCATGTTGAAGGCACCCTTCCAGCTCTTCGCGAGCGGCGTGCGGGCGGTGGAGACGATGACGGCGCTGGTCATGATGATGTCCTTTGGATGAGGGGAACGAGAAGTTTCAGGGGGCCGGCGCAGCGTTGGCGTTGCGCAGGAGCTGGTGATAGAAGCCGATCATCTCGCCGTAGTTCGAGATGGCCAGGCGCTCGTTGGTGCCATGGAAACGCGCCAGGTCCTCGCCCTTCACACGGAACGGCGAGAAGCGGAAAACGGCGTCGCTCACGAGGCTGAAGTGGCGCGAATCGGTGGCCGCCGTCATGAGGCCGGGCGCCACGACGGCATCGGGAAAGCTCTGACGCACCGCCTGCTGGATCGCACGATAGCCGGCGCTGTCGGTCGACGACACCGGCGACGGCTCGGCGTTGCCCGGGTACTGCCTGATCTTGATGTCGTCGTTGGCCAAGGCGCGGCGCAGATAGGTCTCGACGCTGGCGAGCGTGTCGCCAGGCAGGATGCGGAAGTTGACCGCAGCCTCGGCGCGGCCGGGCAGCACGTTGTCCTTGTTGCCGGCGCGCACGATGGTCAGCGCCGTCGTCGTGCGCAGCATCGCGTTGCTGCTCGGGCTCTTCTCGAGCTGGCTGCGCACCAGCGGCTCGGTGAGCCAGAGGTTGGACAGCATCACCCGGTTGATGCCGCTCATCTCGGGCGCGAGCGCGCCGAACATCTGACCCGCAACGCCCTGAATGCCACCGGGCATCGGATGCGCCTCGAGCCGCGCCAGCGCGGCACTCATGCTGCCGATGGCGCTGTGCTGCGGCGGCATCGACGAATGGCCCGGCGATGTGTCGAGCGAAAGGAAGAAGGTGCCGTAGCCCTTCTCGGCGAGACCGATCAGCGCGGCAGGCTTCGACAGCCCCGGCAATACGCCATCGAGCACCAGCAGGCCTTCATCGAGCACCCAGTCGAGGCGCACGTTGCGCGACTTGAGCAGTTCGGCGATCGGCAGCGCACCGCGCAAGCCGCTCACCTCCTCGTCGTCGCCCATCACGAGATACACGGTCTGCTTCGGCGTGAAGCCGCTGCCGATCAGCAGCTCGATGGCTTCCATCTGCGCGAACAGGTTGCCCTTGTTGTCGAGCGTGCCGCGGCCCCAGATGAAGCCGTCCTTGATCTCGCCGGCAAACGGGTCGACCGACCACGCCTTCTCGGTGCCCGGAGCGATCGGCACCATGTCCTGATGCGCCATCAGCGCGATCGGCCGCGCCGCCGGATCGGAGCCGGCCCAGGTGTAGAGCAGCGCCTTGTTGCCCACCACTTCCCGCTTCAGCGTGGCATGCACCTTCGGAAACTGCTGCGCCAGATAGGCATGCAGCTTGTCGAACTCGGCCGCATTCGCGTCGGCTTCGTCCAGGCTCGATACCGTCTTGAAGGTGATCGCCTTCGACAGCCGAGTGGCGGCCGCCTGCAGGTCGATGTCGAGCTTTGGCGCTGGCGTCACCGCCAGTTGCTGCGAAGGCGTCACCACGGTCTTGACCGCCACGGCGGCCACCAGCAGCAGGACCGCCAGCAGCAGGCCGAGAGAAATGCGCTTCAACATGGGTCTCGGCCTTCGGCGCGGGTGATCAGCTGAACTGCTTGCCTTCGGCCACCAGCTTCTGGATCAGCCCGGCCGGCTCCCAGAAGCTCGCATCGTCGCGCGGGTTCTTCGCAAAGCGCTTCATCGACTCGGCCACGTTGAACAGGCCGACCTGGCTCGCATACTGCATCGGGCCGCCGCGCCAGATCGGGAAGCCGTAGCCGGTCAGGTACACCATGTCGATGTCACCGGACTTGCTCGCGATGCCGTCCTCGAGGATGTGCGCGCCCTCGTTGACCAGCGAATAGACCAGGCGCTGCACGATTTCCTGGTCGGAGATCTTGCGCGGCGTGATGCCGAGTTCCTTGCGATGGTCCTCGATCATCTTGTTGACGAGTTCCGACGGGATCGCGTCGCGCTTGCCGGCCTGGTAGTCGTACCAGCCCGCGCCGGTCTTCTGGCCGAAGCGGCCCAGTTCGCAGAGCTTGTCGGCGGTGCGGCTGTACTTCATGTCGGCGCGCTCGGTAGCGCGGCGCTTGCGGATCGCCCAGCCGATGTCGTTGCCGGCCAGGTCGCCCATGCGGAACGGACCCATCGCGAAGCCGAACTTCTCGATCGCCTTGTCGACCTGCTGCGGCGTCGCGCCTTCGTCCAGCAGGAAGCCGGCCTGGCGGCTGTACTGCTCGATCATGCGGTTGCCGATGAAGCCGTCGCACACGCCCGACACCACGGCCGTCTTCTTGATCTTCTTGGCGACGCCCATCACGGTGGCAAGCACGTCCTTGGCGGTGTGCTTGCCGCGCACCACTTCCAGCAGCTTCATCACGTTGGCCGGGCTGAAGAAGTGCATGCCGACCACGTCCTGCGGGCGCTGCGTGAAGGCGGCGATCTTGTCGACGTCGAGCGTCGAGGTGTTGGACGCGAGGATCGCGCCCGGCCTGGCGACGCGGTCGAGCTCCTTGAACACGGCTTCCTTGACGCCGAGTTCCTCGAACACGGCCTCGATGATCAGGTCGCAGTCCTTCAGGTCGTCGTAGCTCAGCGTGGTGCTCAGCAGCGCCATGCGCTGGTCGTACTTGTCCTGCTTGAGCTTGCCCTTCTTGACCTGCGCCTCGTAGTTCTTGCGGATGACGCCCAGGCCGCGATCCAGCGCTTCCT
>CAIQMJ010001105.1 GCA_903872875.1 uncultured Variovorax sp. | reverse complement strand
CTTCGGGCCGGTCGATCGTGACCGAGGCGACGTGGTTGTCGACCGCATAGACAACGCTCATGCAGCCGCCTGTTCCGACAAGGCCCGCGCCTCGGCCATCACTTCCTGCGTGTGCTCGCCCAGCCGCGGCGGCTCGCGCCACAGGCCGGCGCGCACGCCATCCATGCGGATCGGGCTGGCGACGAACCTCAGCGGCCGGCCGGTGGACGAACGGCCTTCCATCACCATCGCGTTGTGCAGCGTCTGCGGATCGACCAGTGCCTCTCGCATCTCGCGCACGGGCGCGGACAGCAGGTCCTGCTCTTCCAGGCGCGCCAGCCAATGCTCGCGCGTGTCGCTCGCGAAGCGCGCACGGAAGATGTCGTGCAGTTCCTCCTTGTTCAGGAACTGCGCCGGCAGGTCGGCAAAGCGCGCGTCCAGCGACAGATCCTCGATCGCCAGCGCCGCGCAGATGTCGCGCAGCGGATTCGCCTTGAAGGCGCCGACGAGCACCAGCGGTCCGGTGGTCGTGTGGAACACGCCCGACAGCGGCATCGCGGCCCAGTTGACCTCCGAGTCGTCCATCATGATCATCGCCGCCTCCTGCATCTGCATGGCCAGCATCGAGTCGTACAGCGACACGGCGATCTTCTGGCCTTCGCCGCTGCGCTCGCGCTGCAACAGCGCCAGCAGGATGCCCTGCACCATGTGCATGCCGGCGGTGTAGTCGGCCAGCGCGGTCGGATAGATCGACACCGGAACGGCGGCGTCGGCGCGGCGCGCCATCACGCCGGTCATGGCTTGCGCCAGCACATCCTGGCCGCCCTTGTGCGCGTAGGGGCCGGTCTCGCCGAAGCCGGTGCCGACCGCATAGACGATGCGCGGATTGAGCCGCTTGCAGTCCTCGTAGCCCAGTCCCAGCCGCTCCATCACGCCGGCGCGGAAGTTGTTGGTGACCACGTCGGCGTCGGCGATCAGCGCCTTCACGAGTTCCATCTGCGCCGCGTCGCGCAGGTCGACCTCGACGCTGCGCTTGTTGCGGTTGAGGCTGCAGAAGATCGGGTTGTCCTGGCCGGCGACCGGCGCGAAGGTGGAGCGGCTCAGGTCGCCCGCGCCCTTGCGCTCGATCTTGATCACGTCGGCGCCGTGGTCGGCCAGCATCTGCGTGCAGACCGGGCCCATCATCACCTGCGTGAAGTCGATGACGCGGATGCCGGCCAGCGGGAGTGCGGCGTGGGCTGCGCTCTCTGTTGGATTCATCCCGGACATCACGCCACCTCCATCAGCGAACGTGCGAGTTCCGGCACGTCGGGGTTGCGCCCCGCCTGGTCGCCCGGGTCGGCGCCCTGCGCGCGCAGCACGCGCTGCAGCTTGCCGACGTCGACGTTGCGCACCGACACGCCCGCATCGAGCGCCAGCGCCGCGGCCACGCCGGTGGCCTCGCCCATCGCCATGCAGGGCGGTATCTCGCGCGAGATCTTCTGCGCGGCCGAGGTCGCCGAGTAGTGGCGGCCGGCGACCAGCAGGTTCTCCACGCTGCGCGGCAGCAGCGTGCGGAACGGGTAGTAGTAGTCGCGGCCACGCGCCACGCTGTCGGCGAAGCGGGTGCGCTGCGCCACGTCTTCCTTGGTCATCACGTACTCGCCTTCGAGCAGTCGTGTCTGGCGGATGCCGGTCTGCGGCGCCATGTCGACCATGAAGCATTTCGAGAAGCCGGGCAGCCGGGCGCGCACGAAGTCGACCACGCGGTGGATGGTGGTGCGGCCCTGCACCTCGGCACGGGTCAGGTCCTCGACCTTGAGGCCGTCGAGCCCCGGCATGTGCGGGCAGTTGCACCAGACCACGCCGGGCAGAGGCGTGCGCAGCCACCAGTTTTCCCAGGCGCCGCCGAGCATGTGCTTGATCTCGCGGTCGAGCGCCAGGAAGGCCTCGGGCTCCTCGTGTTCGAAGCGCTCGGCCTCCTCGGTGTCGACGCCACCGAGCCGGAACACGGTGGTGACGATGTAGCTGCCGCTCACGTGCGGCGCACCGGCCGAGGCCGCCACGTCGAGGTCGCCGGTGGCATCAATCACCACCTTGCCGAGGATCGCCTCGCGGCCGCTCTTGCTCTCGCAGACCACGCCCTTCACGACGCCGTCTTCCACCAGCGTGCGCGAGAACCACGAGTGCAGGCGCAGCTGGATGCCTGCGCGCTGCACGGATTCGAGCGACACGCGCTTCCAGGCGTCGGGGTCGAAGGCCGCGGCGAAGCAGGTCGGCTGCGGCTTGGCACGGCTGTGGAAGTCGTAGGTGCCCCAGCGGCGCCAGCGGCGCACCGACTCGGGCAGGCTGCCCCACTCGTGCTGCTTCGGGTACTCGGCCAGGCCGAGCGCGGCCATCCGTTCGATCATGTCCATGCAGACGCCGCGCACCGAAATCTCCTGCAGGTGGTTGTCCCACATGTCGTCCAGCACCAGCACCATGCCGCCCGAGGCGAGTCCGCCCAGATGGTTGTAGCGCTCCAGCAGGATGGTGCTCGCCCCGTTGCGCGCGGCGGCCAGCGCGGCGGCCTGGCCGGCGGGGCCGCCGCCGACGACCACCACGTCGGCCTCCGCGGCCACCCGCACGTCGCGTGCGGACTCCTGCATCCAGTCTCCAATTCGGCTCATCGCCATCTCCTTGTGATCCGTCTGATCGATATGAATAAAGGGCGCCGGCGCGTGCTCAGTGCACGCCTTCCGGCTGCCAGCGAATGAACCAGCGCTCGGCCAGCGTCACGAGCAGGAAGAACGCGCCCGACAGGCTCGCGCTCATGACGATCGCGGCGTAGAGCAGCGGCGAATCGAAGTTGAAGGTGGCCTGCAGGATCAGGGCACCGATGCCCACGGTGGAGCCGACCCATTCGCCGACGACCGCGCCGATCACGCACATCGAGGCCGCGATGCGCAGCGCCGAGAACAGGTAGGGAAGCGCATTCAGCAGCCGCAGCCGGAAGAAGATCTCGGTCTTGCTGGCCGACAGCACGCGCATCAGCTCCATCGCCTGCGGGTTGACCGACTCCAGCCCGCGCACCATGTTCACCAGCGTCGGGAAGAAGCAGACCAGCGCCGCGATCGTGATCTTGGGTTCCATGCCGTTGCCCATGAGCAGCACCAGCACCGGCGCCTTGGCGACCAGCGGCACCGCGTTGAAGGCCAGCACCACCGGGAAGAAGATGTCGGCGATCGTCTTGTTGTGGATGAAGACCGTGGCCACCACGATGGCCGCCAGGTTGCCGAGCACGAAGCCGCCGGCCGCCTCCAGCGCGGTTGGCCAGAGGTTGTCGAACAGCACCGCGCGCTTGTCCAGCAGCGTCTGCAGCACCGCGCCAGGTGACGGTGCGATGAAGGGCTTCACGTTGAAGACCGCGATGGCCGCCCACCACAGCAGCAGCAGGCCGGCGATGCCGAGCACCGGCAGCACGCGGCGGCGCATCAGGCGGCGCCGGCGCGCCGCCGACCATGCGAGGTATTCGGGATCGGCCGCACTTTCGGCTGCCTGCGTATTGCCAGGCATGGCGCTGGTACCGGGCGCCTGAGGAACGTCGAGGACGTCGATGGACCGTGTGTTCATGGTGTCCTCAGCAGCTTTCGAGCACGCGCCGCAGATGCGACGTGAGCTGGACGAAGGCCGGCGTCTCGCGCAGTTCGAGCGCGCGCTCGCCGGGCAGGTCGACAGGCACGATCTCGCGCACCCGGCCCGGATTGGCGGCCAGCATCAGCACGCGCTGGCCGAGAAAGGCGGCTTCGTGGATGCTGTGGGTGACGAACAGGATGGTCACGCCGGTCTCTTTCCAGACCCGGCGGATCTCGACGTTGAGCCGGTCGCGCGTGATCTCGTCGAGCGCGCCGAAAGGCTCGTCCATCAGCAGGATCTTCGGGTCGCAGACCAGCGCCCGCGCGATCGACACGCGCTGGCGCTGCCCGCCCGAAAGCTCGTGCGGATAGGCGTTCGCGCGGTCCTTCAGGCCGACCAGCTCCAGCAGTTCCATCGGGCTGCGCCGGCCCTTGCGGCCCGCGCCGCCGCCGACCTGCAGCGGCAGCTCGACGTTCTGCAGCGCGGTGCGCCAGGGCAGCAGTGCCGCGTCCTGGAACACGAAGCCGATGTCGCGGTTGGCGCGCGCCGCATCGGGTGCGACCGACAGCACGCGGATGCTGCCCCTGCTCGGCGGCTGCAGGTCGGCCACCACGCGCAGCAGCGTCGACTTGCCACAGCCCGAGGGACCGAGCAGCGTGAGGAATTCGCCCTGGCGCACGTCCAGGTCGAGCGCCTTGATGGCGGTCACGTCGCGGCGCTCGGTGAAGAAGCGCACGCCGATGTCGCGACAGGCGATCGCCGGTGCGGCGGTGCTCGCGGCGAGCATCGCCTCAGCCTTTCGCGGCGCGCGCGGCGGCGGTCGCCTTCAGCGCGTCGAGCCAGATCAGGTCGTCCACTTTCGGCGTGCGCGCAGTGAACTGGCCGAGCTGCGCATACATGTCGACCTGCTCCTTCCAGACGGCCGGGTCCATGCTGCCCCAGCCCTGGGCCGCGGCCTGGCCGCCGAAGCTGTAATCGAGCATCACGTCGATCGCCACGCGCTCGTCCTCCGCCTTCAGGTTCGGGTACTCCTTGACCAGCATCTCGACCGCCTGGTCGCGGTTGGCACGCGCGTGCTGCCAGCCGCGCGCGCTGGCCCGCAGGAAGGCCTCGATCGCCTTCGGCTTCGACTGCAACGTCTCCACGGTCGCGTAGTAGGGCAGTGCATAGAGGCGCACGCCGGCGTCCCACAACGTCATGTCGACGCGATCCTTGCCGAGCACCTTGAGCGCGGTGGTGTTGGTGAGCCAGCCGGTCACCACGTCGACCTGGCCGGTGAGCAGCGGCGACATGTCGGCGCCGATCGGCACGATGGTCACTTCCTTCTCCGGGATCTTGTTCTGCGCCAGCAGCGCGCGCAGCAGGATCACCGAGGTCGACGGCAGCCCGACCTTCTTGCCGGCCAGATCGGCCGGCTTGCGCACCGGGTTCTTCTCGAGCGAGAAGAAGGCAAAGGGATGCTTCTGCGCACCGACCGCGAAGCACTTGATCGGCAGGCCCTGCGACACCGCCAGCATGACCGACGGGCTCGACGACACCTGCCCGACCTCGTTGCGGCCGGACGCCACGATCGCCACGCCGTCGATGTTCGGGCCGCCGGGCTGGATCGCGAAGTCGATGCCTTCCTGCTCGTAGAAACCCATGCGCTTGGCGACAACCTCGCCGATCTGGTTGCCGCCGGTGATCCAGCCGAGCTGCATGTTGATGCGTGTCTTGCCCTGCGCCAGCGCATCGATCGACAGCAACCCGCCGGCGGACAGGCCGCCGGCGATGAGCGAAGTCTTGAGCAGACGGCGACGAGCGGGGTCGCGAAGCGGTGCCATGGCGGATTCCTTCAGGACATGGAGAAGAGAGGGGACGAAGACCTTGGCGCGATCGAACGGGCCAGCGGACGCATCCTAGGATTCGGGGCCGATGCGTCCAAGCATCGTTTTTCGTGGAGGGCGAGCGAAGAATTCGCTCGCTGCCGCAGCCATGCACCGTTGCGGACCGCCCCCACGGGGAAAAGCCGCGACACTTCGCCCCATGAACCCCCATCACTCGAAGACGCCCGCGCGCGTCGTGTACTCGACCCTGGCGGCCGAGACGATCGCGCAGACCGTCGAAGCGGCGTACCCCGTCGGCCGCATTGCCGCCTGGAGCCTGCTGCGGCGCGGCTTCAACGACGTCTACGAACTCCGGCTCGGCGACGGCCGCCGCTGCGTGGCACGCTTGAGCGGCCTGCGCCGGCGCGGCGACGCCAACGTCGACTACGAAACGTCGCTGCTGCTGCACCTCAAGGCGGCGGACGCACGCGTGGCGGCGCCATGGCGCACGTCGGATGGCGCCACCTGGATCGCGCTGCAGACCGCCGAAGGCGAACGAACGCTGGCGGTGTTCGACTTCCTCGACGGCGAACCGCCCGGCGACAACCTGGTGGACGTGCAGGCCACCGGGCTCGGCCTGGCGCGCCTGCACGCGGCCGCGCAGGACTACCGCGGGCCGGCCAGCCGCTACACGCTCGAGCTTCCGCACCTGCTGCAACGCTCGCTGGCCGCGCTGCTGCCGCTGCCGACGCTGGACGACGCGATGCGCCGGCAATTCGCATCGCTGGCCGACCGCGTCGCGCTGCGCATCGACGACATGCGCGGCCTGCAGCACGTCCACTGCCACGGCGACGTCCACGGCGGCAACAACGTCATGACGGACGGCCCCGACGGCACGCGGCTGGCGTCCTTCTTCGACTTCGACGATGGCGGGCCCGGTTTCCTGGCCTACGACCTGGCCGTCTATCTGTGGAACATGCTGCTGGCCACGCCCTTCGCCGACATCGGGACGAATGCGCGGTGGAAGCACTTCCTGAAGGGCTACCTGCAGGGCCGCGAGATTCCCGAAGCGGACTTCCAGGCGATCGCGCCCTTCGCGATCGTGCGGCAGTTCTGGCTGATGGGCGAGTTCGCGGACAGGGTCGACCAATGGGGCACGCAGTCGATGCCGCGCGCCTGGCTGCAGCGGCAGGCGAACGCGATGCAGTCGTGGGAGTCACTCGCCACACCGGGGTTGTAGACCGGCCCCATCAACGCCGGCCGCCAGCTCACTCCTCGCTGGTCCATTCCACCTGCACGCCCAGGCTGCGCAGGTTCTCGACGAAGCGCGGATGCGCGCGGCGGATCGGCGTCGCGTTGCGGATCTCGGAGCGGCCCTCAATGCTGGCCGCGACCATGAAGAGCGCGATCGCCACGCGGATGATGTACGGACTCTCGACCACCGCCGGCGTGAGCGTGCCGCCGCCGAAGGTCACGAGCCGGTGCGGGTCGGACTGGAACACGTGCGCGCCGAACTTCGACAGCTCGCCCGACCAGCCGAGCGCGCCGTCATAGACCTTGTTCCAGAACATCGCGTTGCCCTGCGCGCGCACGCCCAGCGCGATGAAGATCGGCAGCAGGTCGACCGGGAAGTAAGGCCAGGGCGCGGCCTCGACCTTGGTCAGCACATTGCTCGTGAACGGCGTCTGCACCTGCAGCCTGCCCGGCGTGCTGGCGCGCGACCAGCCGTTCTCGTGCGTGATCTGCACGCCGAACTTGGCGAAGGTGCGGTCGATCAGCGGGAAGTTCTCCGGCGCGCTGTTGCGCACGATCACGTCGCCGCCGGTGATGGCGCCGAGCGCGAGGAAGGTCGTGATCTCGTGGAAGTCCTCGTCGAAGCGGAACTCGCCGCCGCCGAGATCGCTGCCGCCATGCACCGTGAGCCGCGAGGTGCCGATGCCCTCGATGCGCACGCCCAGCATCGCCATGAAGCGGCAGAACTCCTGCACGTGCGGCTCGCAGGCCGCGTTGGTCAGCACCGAGGTCCCGTCGGCCGTGGCCGCACAGAGCACGAAGTTTTCGGTGGTCGTGACCGAGGCGTAGTCGAGCCAGTGCTGCGCGGCACGCAGCCGTCCGGTGCTGCGCACCAGCAGCGAGCCTTCGGCCCGCTCGACCGTGCCGCCGAACTGGCGGAACACCTCGACGTGCGGATCGATCTCGCGCACGCCCAGCGTGCAGCCCTTGACGTTGTCCTCCAGCCGCGCGACGCCGAAGCGCGCCAGCAGCGGCGGCACCAGCATGATCGAGGAGCGCATCTCTTCGGGCAGCCGGTGCAGCGCCGCGTCGAACAGGGTCTCGTGGTGATGCAGCGCCAGCGTGCCGGTGTCGTGGTCCATGCGGACCTCGCTGCCGAGCGTGCGGAAGATCTCGAGGATCTTGCGCACGTCGGTGATGTCGGGCACGCCCTGCAGCACGAGCGGCGCGCTGGTGAGCAAGGTGGCGCACAGCACCGGCAGCACCGCATTCTTGTTGGCGGACGGCGTGATGCGGCCGCGCAGCGGCGTGCCGCCGTGGACGACGAGATTGGACATGGACGAAGACTCTGAAAGAAAAAGAAGATGCCGCGCGACGCGGGATCGGGACAGGTACTCTACCCACGCCGCGGCTGGCGCGTCGACTTGCGCACGCTAATCGGCGTCCGGCGGATTCGCAGCCTCGTCGCCCCGCAGCCGGCGCGCCGCCATGATGTGCGGCAGGCTGGACTCGATCCAGTCGGCCAGCGCCTCGACGCGCTTGCCCGCCTCCACGCCGAGCGGCGTGAGCGTGTATTCGACGTGCGGCGGCACGGTCGGCAGCGAATGCCGGTGCACCAGACCGTCGGCCTCCAGCCAGCGCAAGGTCTGCGCAAGCATCTTCTCGCTCACCCCGCCGACCTTGCGGTGCAGTTCGCTGAAGCGGTGCATGCCGCCCATCAGCACCACCAGCAGCAGCACGCCCCAGCGGCTGGTCACGTGCTTGAGCACTTCACGCGACGGGCAGTCCGGCGACAGCAGCTCGCCGCGTTGCAGCGCGGCCGCCAGGCCGGCGGCGTTGGCGGTGTCAGGT
>CAIQMJ010001104.1 GCA_903872875.1 uncultured Variovorax sp. | reverse complement strand
CTCGCGGCAGATCCGGCGGCGAATGGCGCAAAGCTGGGTCTCGATTTGCTGGAGGATGTCGCCCGCCTGTGGGCAGATGGTGACCTTGCGCCGCGACAGACGGACTTGACCTATGACAAGGCTCGATATCTGGTCGAGTCCACCCGCCAGGACCGGTTGACATACACCGAGCAGCAAGTGCTGCGCAGGCTTCTCAGGGATCAGCCATCGTGGCCGCCTACCGCTCGCGATGGCGACGGCCTTACCAAATTCCTCATCAGGACCATGCGTGAGAGGTTCTCGATCACAGAAGCGGAAACGGACGCCATCGACTACTACCAAGGCTGCGGATACAAGGACTTGAACCGGTGTTTGCGGGAAGAGCGGAGGCAGGAACTGCTTCCCTACAAGACCTTGTTACGCGATCTCTGCAGCGCCATCCATAAGTTGCCGAAGACCCATGCCGATGGACTAGTGCGATGCGTTTCCTTTGCGAGCCGGGAAGAGGTCATTCGCTATCTCGAACCCATGAGGGAAGAAGGTGCGACATTCGTCTCGCAGCAGTTCGAGTCCGTCCGGCGCGGTGGAAGTCCGGCCAAGTTGCCGTCGAATCACCCATTCGTTGTCTCGCTCCGAATCGAGTCGGGTACCCACGCTGCCGAGATTTCGAGCGTGGGACGGACCTACAAGCAGAGCGAACACGAAAGCCTGTACCCGCCGGGTGTGCAGTTTGTCGTTCTGCGCAAGCCGGACTTTCCTGACGATCGGAACGACTACACATCGCAGAAACCTTTTCACACGAACGTGTGGCTGAAGGAATTACCTGAATTGGGGACGGTGCCCGTGTTGGAAGACCTTCTGACGATGCCTGTCGCGGCGTTTGCCAGAAAGGGGCTGCTGGCCAGCGAGACCTCGAAACGACAGCTCGCCCGCCGCCATAGCTGATGTTGCAGCAAGCTCGGCAGCAGCTTCGACTAATCTCCTGTGCTCGAGAGGCCGGCGTTGCCGGCCAGTTCGTTCCATGGCCCCAGAGGAGACTCGCACATGTCCACGATATTGCGCAAGATCGCCGCCGCGGCGGTCGTCGCCCTGACGATGGGGAGCCTTTGCGCGCAGCCCGCGGCCCCAGCCGATGCCAGCACGCCACCGGTCCTCACGCGGGCGCGCGTGAGTTCGTTCTCGAAAGCACCGGGCGGCAAGTTCCATCTGCGCCTCAAGCTGATGCCCCGCGCCAAGCTTCCCTTCACCACTCAGACCTTCACCGTCGCCGACCGCGCGCTGCTGGCGGGAATCTCGGAGGGCGACTGGGTCAAGTTCGCGATGCAGCGCATCGACGGCGAGAACACGGTAACGTCGCTGCAGGTCGTGGCGGCGTGTCGGCGTTTCCAGCCCTGCGATTGATGTACCGGCTCGGCAATCCGCAAGAATTTTCCAATCCACCGATGTGAACGAAGACAGCCTCGGGTGCCAGGCCACCCATCTTGGACGCGATCAGAGCCTGTCGGCTACCGGCGTGAAGGTCTACCGCAAGACGTCCCACAGCGCGCAGCTCCATCAGGTCGAAACGGCCGCGAGCGGGCGTGGCGTGCTGGTGGGCATCGCCCTTGGCGAGGGCCACAGCCGGCGCATTCTTCATCCACATCACGCGACGAATCACGCGTTCAGCCGCGGCTCGATCTACATCCGGCACTTTTCGGAACGCTATCGCGCAGACATCCAGAGCGCATTCGACTTCGTGCTCGTCGAGCTGTCACATGACGCGATAGGGCGTGCGCTCGAAGAAAGCGGCACGCGCGGCGGCGGGCTGGCGTGCGTGGCCGGCAAGAAGGACGAGGTGCTCGCCAACCTCGCTTGGGCGCTGACGCCCGCGCTGCGGGATCCGGGCAATGCCAGCATGCTGTTCGTGGACCAGATGTGTGTCGCGATGGGCAGCTACCTGGCATCGACGTACGCCGGCGCGACAACGGCGCCGTCGAGGGCCAGGCGCCTGCTGTCGCGCACACACGAGGCCCGCGCCAAGGAGATGTTGCGCGGCAAGATGGACGGCAGCATCTCGATTGCCGACATCGCCGAGGCTTGCCAGCTGTCGCGCAGCTATTTCATCCACGCATTCCGCGAAACCACGGGCCAGACGCCGCATCAATGGCTGAGCGCGCAACGCATGGAGCGTGCACGCGCACTGCTCATGGATTTCGAACG
>CAIQMJ010001103.1 GCA_903872875.1 uncultured Variovorax sp. | reverse complement strand
GACACCACCGGCCCGATGACCCGCGACGAACTCAAGGACCTGGCCTGCCTGGGCTTCTCGGCCGACCTCGTCATGCAGTCGTTCTGCCACACCGCGGCGTACCCGAAGAAGGTCGACGTGAAGATGCACCATGAGCTGCCGGACTTCATGGCCACCCGCGGCGGCGTCTCGCTGCGTCCGGGCGATGGCGTGATCCACAGCTGGCTCAACCGCCTGCTGACGCCCGACACGGTCGGCACCGGCGGCGACAGCCACACGCGTTTCCCGATCGGCATCAGCTTCCCGGCCGGCTCCGGCCTGGTCGCCTTCGCGGCCGCCACTGGCGTGATGCCGCTGGACATGCCCGAATCGGTGCTGGTGCGCTTCAAGGGCAAGATGCAGCCAGGCGTTACGTTGCGCGACCTGGTCAACGCGATCCCGCTGTACGCGATCAAGTCGGGCCTGCTGACGGTCGCCAAGCAAGGCAAGAAGAACATCTTCTCGGGCCGCATCCTCGAGATCGAAGGCTTGCCCGACCTGAAGGTCGAGCAGGCGTTCGAACTGAGCGACGCGTCGGCCGAACGCTCGGCTGCCGGCTGCACGGTGCACCTGAACAAGGAACCGATCATCGAGTACATCAACAGCAACATCACGCTGATGCGCTGGATGATCGCCGAAGGCTACGCCGACGGCCGCACGCTGGCACGCCGCATCGCCGCACAGGAAGCCTGGCTCAAGGACCCGCAACTGCTCAAGGGTGACGCCGACGCCGACTACGCGGCCGTCATCGAGATCGACCTGGCCGACATCCATGAACCGATCGTGGCCTGCCCGAACGATCCGGACGACGTGAAGACGCTGTCCGACGTGGCCGGTGCCAAGATCGATGAAGTGTTCATCGGCTCGTGCATGACCAACATCGGCCACTTCCGCGCGGCGTCGAAGCTGCTCGAGGGCAAGCGCGACATCCCGGTCAAGCTGTGGATCGCACCGCCGACCAAGATGGACGCGCACCAGTTGACCGAAGAAGGCCACTACGGTGTGTTCGGCAACGCCGGCGCGCGGACCGAAATGCCGGGCTGCTCGCTGTGCATGGGCAACCAGGCGCAGGTGCGCGAAGGCGCAACCGTGATGTCGACGTCGACCCGCAATTTTCCGAATCGGCTCGGCAAGAACACCTTCGTGTACCTTGGCAGCGCCGAGCTCGCCGCGATCTGCTCGCGCCTGGGCCGCATCCCGACGAAGGATGAGTACATGGCGAGCGTCGGCGTGCTGGATGCATCCAGCGCACAGATCTACCAGTACCTGAACTTCGACAAGCTCGACGAGTACAAGGACGTGGCCGCCGGCGTTGCCGCCTGAGTCTGTGCCTCGGCCTTCCGGCCGCCATTGAAAAGCCCGCTTCGGCGGGCTTTTTTGTGGGTTCGATGCCATTGCCAGGCATGTGCCGCCGCCATGCTGCTCCTCGCATCCCTCGTGGGCAAAATCAGATCCAGGGAGCGACGAATGAAAAAAGCAGCAGGCGGTCCGGACATCAGGTTGCAGCTCGCGGCAGCTGTCAATCATTTGCAGTCCGGCGATCTACCCAAGGCGGATGCCGGGTTCCGGCAGGTGATCGGCAGGGATCCGCGAAACAGCGGCGCATTGCACGGGTTGGGCGTAACGCTCTACCTCCAGCAACGACATGCAGAAGCGGAAACCTGGATCCGCAAGGCCATCGCCATTCGGGCGGCGCCTGATTTCCTGACCAATCTCGCATTGGCGCTGGCCGCGCAAGCCAGGTTTGTAGAGGCGATCGCCGCCTACCGAGCGGCCGTGAAGGCAGGTGCGACGACGGCGAAGGTCTACAACAACCTCGGCAATCTGCTGTCTGCGCAGAATCTGCCGACGGAAGCGGAGGCGAGCTTTCGGCAAGCGATCGAGACGGATGCAGCCTATGCCATCGCGTACAAGAACCTTGCCATGCTGCTGGACAAGGCCAGGCGCTTCGATGAGGCCGAAGTCCAGTTCAGGCGGGCGCTGGCGTTGAATCCCGACTCTGCGGATTTCTGGTTCTGCTACGGCAGCATGCTGGAGCGCCGGGCTCGGCTGCAGGACGCCGAGCTTGCCTTCCGCAACGCAAGGCGCTGGGATTCGGTGCAGTTCCTGATGCGTCGCTGCGCGTCGTGGGGCGGACTGGCCGAAGTCGACCAGGACGCGATCGAGATGATTTCATCCGGGATGGTGGACAACGCGACGCCCTGGTCGTTGCTCTTCATGCCGTCCCTCACGCCGAAGCTGCACCTGGAGGCAGGTCGCCGGTTTGCGCTCAGCCGCTGGGGCAGGGAACTGGGCGCGCGAACCTCCGTGGACACGGGCGCATTCGTGGCGACGGAGAAGCTGAAGATCGGCTACCTGTCCGCCGACTTCCACGATCACGCCACCATGCACTTGCTGGCAGGGGTTCTGGAACGCCATGACGCCGGTCGCTTCGAGGTTCACCTTTATTCCTATGGGCCTCCGCGATCGGACGCCTACGTGGAGCGCATCGCCGCCATGCCGGTGACATTGCATGAAGTATCCAGATTGACGGATCGGCAGATCGCAGATGTGATCACGTGCGACCGGATCCAGATGCTTGTCGATCTGAAGGGCTACACCACTGGTGCGCGCCTCGGCATTTCAGCGCTCAGGCCGGCGCCGGTGACCATCAGCTGGCTCGGTTATCCGGGCACGCTGGGCCATCCCGGTCTTGCCGACTTCATCATCGGCGACGCGGTCGTCACGCCCCCGGACCGCGCAGGCGACTTCAGCGAAACCTTGGCGCTCATGCCCCATAGTTATCAGCCCAACGACGCCCCGCAAGAACTTGGCGCCCCGCCAAGCAGGACAGATGCGGGTCTGCCGGACGGTGCTTTCGTGTTCTGCAGCTTCAACCAGATCCTCAAGCTCACGGCGCGCAGCTTCTCGCTGTGGTTGCATCTGCTGCATGCCGTGCCGGGCAGCGTGCTATGGCTGCTCAGGCCTTCTGACGATGAAGCAGTCCGCAATCTGCAGAAAGTCGTCGAGGCGAGCGGACTCGATCCCGCCAGGCTCGTGTGGGCGCCATGCCTGCCGCGCCGGCAGCATCTGGCGCGCCTGCAACTCGCGGACCTGGCACTGGACACCTACCCCGTCGGCTCCCACACCACAGGCAGCGATGCGCTGCTGGCGGGCGTCCCGATGGTGGCGCGCAGCGGCGAACTGTTCGTCAGCAGGGTGTCCGAGAGCCTTCTCAAGGCCATCGGATTGAAGGCACTGGTGGCGACGACGGATGAGGCGTACCTGCAACTGGCACTCTCGCTCGCGTGCGATCCGTCACGCCTCGGATTGATCCGCCGCTTTCTATCGATGCAACGCACCGTCTCACCCTTGTTCGATCCTTGTCGCTTCGCGTGCGATCTCGAGCGTCTGTACGAGGCGATCTGGCAACGCGCGTCGGGTGACGATCGGCACAGCCGACT
>CAIQMJ010001102.1 GCA_903872875.1 uncultured Variovorax sp. | reverse complement strand
GAGCGGCTGTCCACGCGGCACTTGCGTGGCAGCAGCAGAATGTTGTCGTAGTCAAAAATTTCCATGTCCGGGCTCCTGTACGTTTCGCGTTTGGATCAGAGCGCTTGGGAATTGCATCCGGCCAAAAAAAACCGGACCACAATTGCTTGGGCCCGGTGCTTGATTCTATCGGGTTTATTGCCGCACCACCGCATAGCGCTGCAGCGTTGCTGCACGCGCGGCGGCGTGCGCCACGATCGGCAGCGGGTAGTCCCGGCCCAGCGCCACGCCGGCTGCGGCCAGTTGCGCCGGGGTGGCGGTCCAGGGCGCGTGCAGCACTTTGTCGGGCAGGGCGGCGAGTTGCGGCAGGTATCGCCGGATGAACCTGCCTTCGATGTCGAAGCGCTGGCTCTGGCTCACCGGGTTGAAGATCCGGAATTAGGGCTGGGCGTCGCAGCCGCTGGAGCTGACCCATTGCCAGCCGCCGTTGTTGGCCGCCAGGTCAAAGTCGTTGAGGTGCGCGGCAAAGTAGGCTTCGCCGCGGCGCCAGTCGATGCCCAGGTCTTTCACGAGGAAACTGCCGGCCACCATGCGCAGGCGGTTGTGCATGTAGCCGCTCTGGTTGATCTGCGCCATCGCGGCGTCGACCAGCGGATAGCCGGTGCGTCCCTCGCACCACGCCTTGAAGAGGCCGTCCGCATGCTTGCCGTGGTGCCAGACGATCTTGTCGTATTCCGGCCGGAAGCTCTTGCCCTCGGCCACCTGCGGATGGTGTGCCAGCACCTGGAAGTAGAAGTCGCGCCAGATCAGCTCGCCCAGCCAGGTCGCCGCGCCGCGGTTGCCTTCGAGCGACAACCGGTGCGCGACGCCGGCCATCCCGCGGATCGACACCGTGCCGAAGCGCAGGTGCACGCTCAGGTAGCTCGGCCCGCGCACCGCCGGGAAGTCGCGCGCGGCGTCGTAGCGTTCGATTCGGTCGAAGAAATCCTCGAACAGCGCCGCCCCGCCCTGGCTGCCGGTCGGGATCTCCAGCGCTGCCAGGTTGGTCTTCTCGAAGCCGAGGTCCGCGAGCGTCGGCACGGCGGCGTCATGGCTGGCCGGCGGCGGTGTCAGTGCGTCGGCGTAATGCCGCACCGGATAGGCCTTCAGATAGAAGTCGTCGACCTTCGCCAGCCACGCACGCTTGTAGGGCGTGAACACGGTGTAAGGCTGGCCGGTCTTGGTCAGCACCTCGTCGCGCTCGAAGATCGCCTTGTCCTTGGCGACCGTCATCAGGATGCCGACATTGGCCAGCGCGCCGAACACCTGCGCGTCGCGCGCGATCGCCTCGGGCTCGTCGTCGCGGTTGGCGAACACGGCCTGCACGTCGAGCGCCTTCGCGATCTCGGGGATCTCGTCTTCCGCACGCGCGTGTCGCACGATCAGCCCGCCGCCCAGCGCGCGCAGGTCGGTGTCGAGCGCGACCAGCGATTCGCGGATGAATTCGACGCGGCGATCTGCGCGCGGCAACGGCTCGAGGATGTCCGTGTCGAACACGAACACGCAGACCACCTGGCGGCAGCTGCGCAGCGCCTGCCACAGCGCCGCGTTGTCGTCGACGCGCAGGTCGCGTCGGAACCACATCAGGCCCTTGGGGTAGGTCTTGTCGACGGCAAGTAAAATCGGTGGCATGGCTTCCGATTCTGCCCCGATGAACCTCACGCATCACTTCCTGATCGCGATGCCAGGGCTGGAGGACGAAGCGTTCAATCGCAGCGTCGTCTATCTCTGCGAGCACAGCGCACGCGGCGCACTCGGCCTCGTGATCAACAAACCCAGCGACATCAACCTCAAGGTGCTGTTCGAGAAGATCGAGCTGCACCTCTCCCGCCCCGAGCTCGGCAATGCGCCGGTATTCCAGGGCGGTCCGGTCCAGACGGAGCGTGGCTTCGTGCTGCACGAGCCGGTGTTCACCGAAGCCGACAAGCCCGAGGAGTCGGTCTACGCGTCGACCATGACGATCCCTGGCGGACTCGAGATGACCACATCCAAGGACGTGCTCGAAGCCCTGGCGACCGGCTCCGGCCCGCGCAAGGTGCTGGTGTCGCTCGGCTACGCGGCCTGGGGCGAGGGCCAGCTCGAGTCCGAACTCGCCGAGAACAGCTGGCTCACCGTGGGTGCCGATCCGGCGGTGATCTTCGACACGCCGGTCGAGCAGCGCTACGACAGCGCACTGCGGCTGCTGGGCCTCGAGGCCTGGACGCTGTCGCCCGACGCCGGTCACGCCTGAGCGCCGCAGCGATGTCCGACAGCCCGACCGCGCCCGCTTCCGCGCCTGTTCCCGCAGTTCCTCCCGCCCCTCCCGTTCCTGCGCCCGTTTCCGCCCACTTCCAGAGCTTTCTCGCCTTCGATTACGGCAGGAAGCGCACCGGCGTCGCCACCGGCAACCGGCTGCTGCGCACCGCCTCGCCACAGCCGACGATCAAGGCCGAGGGCGATGCGCGCTTTGCCCAGGTCGAGGCCCGCATTCGCGAATGGCAGCCGGATGCGCTGGTGATCGGCGTGCCCTTGCATCCCGACGGTGCTCCGCACGAGAACACGCGCGCCGCGCAGAAATTCGCGCGCCAGCTGCGCGGCCGCTTCAACCTGCAGGTGTACGAAGTCGACGAGCGCTACAGCACGACGGAGGCGCTGTCTTCCGGCGCACGCGACGCCGATGCCGCGTCGGCCTGCATCATCCTTGAGCAATTCCTGAGGAGTCTCCCGTGAGTTCCATTCCCGAAGCCGAAGGGCTCTACCTCGCCCTGCTGCAGGGCGTGAAGGCGCTGATGCGTCCCGACACCCGCCTGGTCGGCGTCACCTCCGGCGGCGCCTGGCTGGTCGAGCGGCTGCAGAAGGACCTCGGCCTGCCTGGCGCACCCGGCGTCATCTCGTCGGCCATGCACCGCGACGACTTCGCGCGGCGTGGCCTGTCGTCGAGCGCCCAGACCGCGCTGCCCTTCGACGTGAACGGCGCCGACGTGCTGCTGCTCGACGACGTGCTCTACACCGGCCGCACGATCCGCGCGGTGCTCAACGAGCTGTTCGACTTCGGCCGGCCCGCCAGCGTGCGACTGGCCGTGCTGGTCGACCGGGGCGGGCGCCAGTTGCCGGTCGCGGCGGACTTCGCGGCCGCGCAACTCACGCTGCCGGACGCGCAGTCGCTCGCGCTGGCGCGCAGCGAGTCGGGCGCTTTCAGCTTCGACGTCCAGGAGGCCTGAGTGCTCTACAAGCGCAATCCGCAGCTCAACAAGAACGGCGAGCTGATCCACCTGCTGTCGATCGAGGGCCTGCCCAAGAGCATCCTCACGCACATCCTCGACACCGCCGCCAACTTCACCAGCGTGAGCGACCGCGAGGTGAAGAAGGTGCCGCTGCTGCGCGGCAAGAGCGTGTTCAACCTGTTCTTCGAGAACTCGACGCGCACCCGCACGACCTTCGAGATCGCGGCCAAGCGGCTGTCGGCCGACGTGCTGAACCTGGACATCGCGCGCTCGTCGGCGAGCAAGGGCGAGTCGCTGCTCGACACCATCGCCAACCTGTCCGCGATGGCGGCCGACATCTTCGTCGTGCGCCACAGCGAGTCGGGCGCGCCCTACCTGATCGCGCAGCACGTGGCCCCGCACGTCCACGTGGTCAATGCCGGCGACGGCCGCCATGCGCATCCGACGCAGGGGCTGCTCGACATGTACACGATCCGCCACTACAAGAAGGACTTCGCGAACCTCACGGTCGCGATCGTCGGCGACGTACTGCATTCGCGCGTGGCGCGTTCGGACATCCATGCGCTGACCACGCTGGGCTGCGCGGAGGTGCGCGTGGTCGGCCCGAAGACGCTGGTGCCGGCCGACATGGCCGCGATGGGCGTGCGCGTGTGCCACACGCTCGAGGAAGGCATCAAGGACTGCGACGTGGTGATCATGCTGCGCCTGCAGAACGAGCGCATGAGCGGTGCGCTGCTGCCGTCGAGCCAGGAATTCTTCAAGACCTACGGCCTGACGCCCGAGAAGCTGCAGCTCGCCAAGCCGGACGCGATCGTCATGCATCCGGGCCCGATCAACCGCGGCGTCGAGATCGACTCGGCGGTGGTCGACGGCAAGCAGAGCGTGATCCTGCCGCAGGTCACTTTCGGCATCGCCGTGCGCATGGCCGTCATGAGCATCGTCGCAGGCAACGAAGCATGAACATACTCATTTCAAACGGCCGGGTGATCGATCCGGCCTCGGGCCTCGACAAGGTGGCTTCCGTTGCGATCGCCGATGGCGTCATCGTGGCGATCGGCGACGTTCCGGCCGACTTCCAGGCCGAGCGCCTGATCGATGCCGCTGGCTGCCTCGTGACGCCCGGCCTGGTCGATGTCGCGGCACGGCTGCGCGAGCCGGGCTACGAGCACGAAGGCATGCTCGAGAGCGAGACCGCCGCGGCGGTGGCGGGCGGCATCACCAGCCTGGTCTGCCTGCCCGACACGGACCCGGTGCTGGACGAGGCCGGCCTGGTCGAGATGCTGCAGTTCCGCGCGCAGAAGCTGCAGCGCTCGCGCATCTTCCCGCTGGGCGCGCTCACCCGCGGGCTGGCCGGCGAGGTGCTGACCGAAATGGCCGCGCTGATCGAGGCCGGCTGCGTCGGCTTCACGCAGGCCGACGTGCCGCTGGGCAGCACGCAGGTACTGCAGCGCGCGCTGTCGTATGCCAGCACCTTCGGCTACACGGTGTGGCTGCGCCCGCAGGACCGCGACCTCGGCAAGGGCGTGGCTGCCAGCGGTCCGCTGGCCACGCGGCTCGGTCTGGCCGGCGTGCCGGTGGCGGCGGAGACGATCGCGCTCTTCACGATCTTCGAGCTCATGAAGGGCACGCGTGCGCGCGTTCACCTGTGCCGCCTGTCGAGCGCCGCGGGCGTGGCGCTGGTGCGCGCGGCGCGCGCCGAGGGCCTGGACCTGACCTGCGACGTGAGCATCAACTCGCTCCACCTGACCGACAACGACATCGGCTACTTCGACAGCCGCGCGCGCCTCAATCCGCCGCTGCGCCAGCAGCGCGACCGCGATGCGCTGTCGGCCGCGCTGGCCGACGGCACGATCGACGCGCTGGTGTCAGACCACACGCCGGTCGATGCCGATGCCAAGACCCTGCCTTTCGCCGAGAGCGAGCCCGGTGCCACCGGCTTCGAGCTGCTGCTGCCACTCGCGCTTCAATGGGGCGAGCAGAGCGGTGCCGGCCTGGTGCGGGCGCTGCAGGTCGTGACCTCGGCGCCTGCCGCGCTGCTGGGCGCACCCGGTGCCGCGCTGGGACGCCTCGCGGTTGGCGGCCCGGCCGACCTCTGCGTGATCGACCCGTCGGCTGAATGGCAGGTCGAGCCCGAGGCGTTGAAAAGCCAGGGCAAGCACACGCCATTTGCCGGCTATGCAATGCGCGGCCAGGTCCGTGCGACGCTGGTCGGCGGCCGGATCGTCGCGCAGCGCTGAGAGCAGCCGATGAACGCGCTCGCTGCCTGGTGGAAGCTGCTGCGCGCCATCGGGCACGCGCTTGGCGGCTGGTTCACGATCCGCTTCGCCTTCCCCAAACTCACTCAGGCCCAGCGCGAGGCGCGCGTGCAGGCATGGGCGTTGCGGATGCTTGCGATCATGGGCGTGCGGCTCGCAGTGCAGGGCACGCCGCCCGCGCAGGGGCCGCTGCTG
>CAIQMJ010001101.1 GCA_903872875.1 uncultured Variovorax sp. | reverse complement strand
GATCTTTCCGACGGAAGGAGCCAGGGTGGGTTGCACAGAAAACCTCGAGAACTGAATAACGGACGGCCAGTACTGCGCCAGTCCCACCAGAGCCCCGGCGCCAGCCAGGACTGCAGGATTAACGGTCAAAAGACACAAATGGATGACAATTCGCGATACCCGTTTCGGCTCGGATAGAAATGCCCGGGTTTTGACGCGTGCGCATCGCGTACAAGTGGGCGCAGATTTGCGGCTCTGCCGCCTGTGGCTGGGGAGAGTCCTGCCGCCCCATGCCCGTGCTCAGAGGGGTGAGTCGAGATCAGCCTCGATGTCGGTGCGGGGGCGCGCCAACCATTCATCGACTTTCGAGAACAGCAGTTCTGCCGCGACCGGCTTGCCCAAATGCGCATCGAAACCTGCGCGTCTCAGTTCCCCCACGCGATCCTTGGACAGGTAGCCCGTCACAGCAATCATGGGCGTGCGCCTGTTGGCGCCCTCGACATCGCGAATGCTGCGCGCAGTCTCGATGCCGGTCATACCGGGCATCTGGATGTCCATCAGGATCAGATCGAAAGGCTGGCCTGCGCATTTGACGATAGCCTGAGCGCCGCAATCTGCCTGGGTCACGACGCAGCTACGGGATGTCAGAAGTCTCCCGAGAAACTCGCGAATATGGAGATCGTCGTCCACAACCAGCACCCGGCGCCTGTCTTCGACCGGAACGGCACTGGAAAGGCGCTGCACGACCGGTTCTTCGGCGGCACGCAATGGAACCTCGAAAGAAAAAGTGCTGCCGTTGTATCCGTCGCTGGTCACATGCAACGACCCGCCCATGAGTTCGGCCAGTGCCCTGGAAATCGTGAGCCCCAGTCCGGCACCGCCGAAACGCCGCGCGACGGATCCGTCTGCCTGATAGAAGCGATCGAAGATGCGTGCTTGCTGTTCCTGCGTGATGCCGATGCCCGTATCCGTCACGTCGACGCGGAAGCTGACAGTCTTGCCGTCGGCCATGAAGGAGCCAGTCACATTGACCGATACCGCGCCGCGATCGGTGAACTTGATCGCGTTTCCGACAAGATTCAGCATGATTTGCAGCAGCTTTTCAGCGTCTCCGATCAGCCTGCGCGGCACACCCGGCTCGTCCCAGACGCTGAAATGCAGGCCCTTCCTTGCCGCACTATCGCCCATGACGGACGAACAACGCTCGAGCAGCCATGGCACATCGAATGCGTCCTCCTGAATGTCCAACTGGCCTGCTCGCAGCTTGGTGACGTCGAGCAGATTGTCGATGCGCATGAGCAGCACCCGGCTTGCGCGCGCGAGGTAGCTCACGGCCTCGCGCTTGTCTGGCGGCAATTCGGACATGCCTTGATCCAGGAACGCGGCGTAACCCATCACGCCGGTCAGCGGCGTACGCAATTCGTGGCTCACGTTCTCGAGAAACTGGTTGCGCGCAATGATCGCCGCCTCGGCATTGGCGAGCAGTTCGGCGCGCTCCGCCGTGATGGCGGTGATGACCTGGAAGCTGCGCCAATTGGCAAGCGTTATCCAGGCCACGCCACCCGCCATGAGAAGAATCAGCAACGACAGCTCCAGCTGCGATGCATGCGGAAAATTGACAGTGACATAAAGCGAAGCCAAAAACATCGGCGTCGCATAGGCAGCGCTGGCCCATGGAATCACATAGAACGCGGCCGCAGCGCCAGCCGCCAGAAAGGCGCAGCCCGTGACGAGGAAGGCAAGGATGTCGAAGCTGACGCGCGGAAGGTAATAGAGCATGCACGCTGCCCAGGTCAGTCCGATCAAGCCCGAATAGGCAACCAGCTTGCGAATTCGGGCCGGCGATACCTGGCTTGGCCGCGCTCGGCGCCGCAGGCGCAGCCAGCCGAATATCACAGGAAGGAGCAGAGCCCACATGACAACGACCATTGGAAATGCACCGCGCCAGGACTGACTCTCGCTCACAGCCATTGCGCCGATGATCGCGCCGAATCCGTTGCCAAATATGACCATTGGCAGCTGCCGCACTACCGCAACAGATTGCGCAATACGCAATTCCGCAGAATAGAGTCCGGCAATTCTCCGCTCAGGCGTCGTCATGCGCACTCTTGCCTTTCATGGATTGGCCCGCCAAATCACCCAGCAATGAATGCTGTCATTTGAAGAATTCAAAACGGCGATGGCGCTGTAAAGCACGCTAATTCCAACCTCCCCGCCATTCAGACACAGTGTTTGGCGACAAGAAATTAGATCAGAACTATTCGTCGATACCGACATAAATGTCACAAAAACGAATGAATTTTCAGCACACCTGTTTGCTGACATCCATCCATAGAGCGTGAGAAAAGCTGAACGTAAAAAACGAAGGCAGTCGCCTCATGTGCCTGCAGTCGAAATGTAAGAAAGAGTATAAAAATCGATGAAAACTTCCGACTAGTGCAGGACTCGTCCGTTCCTTGTCGTGCGACGACGCATAGCAACGCGATCCACAAGCAGCCACGCCATGTCGACGGTTGCGAAGCGGCCTCTTTCGCAGGCATATTTCTCGTACTAGTCGGTGTTTCTTTCGGATTCGATGGCGGTCTGTGCCCAATCCAATGGGGCGATACATACTGACTCGCCCGGTCGCGCCGCAACAACCGCTACCGGCCACCGATGCACACGTCTGACGACGCCCAAAACGCCAATGACTTTTCCCAGCGCCTCCCTGCAATTTGCTGCAGAACCCGACTCGCCAGGCTATGAATGGCCTGCGGTTCCGCTCGAGACATTTTTAAGGCAGAACGCAGCTCGCGAGGATCCAGCTTTTACCCGACACATCCTGGCGACCTACGACGAATGGCGAGCGATGATGGACCGCACCGCGGTGTGTATCGAGACAGCTGAGCCGGTCGATGCGTCCGAATCGTCGGCCGCTGCGGACACGACGTCAGGAAGCGCTGCGAACGCCAATCCCTTCGATGCCTTCGCGCACGTAGCCGATGCCACCATGCGTGCGTTCGTTCGGCTTCTTCCCCATCGGATCTCCTTCGCAACGGCAATGGTCCTGACTGGCATGGAGCGCTCCGAACTCGAGGCACTCACGACCTGCCTGCGATCCTGGCTGGCGGCAACACAGTCCCAACAAGATCTCCAGAGTCACATACAACTCGGATTCGATCCTCTTGCATCCGAGCTGACCTGCCCCTACTGCGCCAGCAGCAAGGCCCCCGTGTTCTTTGGCCTCAGTTGGCATCACATCCAGGTATACCGGTGCGACGCCTGCGGCCAGCTGTTCGAGGCACATCAAGGTCTACCTGGACGTGCAGACGGCGCGCGTGGCACAGACGGCCTCTCGCAATTCGCATAGTTGGGAACCGGCCGGCATCTCCGCGCCCGAGCGGTGCATGTGGCGACCATCGTGCACCGGTCCGGACGGAATCGCGCTTGGCAGCGCGCGTCCACGCTCTGCCACACTGGCGATCCGGCGCATCGATGGCGAAATCGTCGGCAGCTGAAAAGAAGAAGGAACGAGACACCATGCCCATTCATATCGTGCGCCTCGGCAGCGAACGGCACCCTGGCGAAGGCGTGCGCATCGGCACCGTACGGCGACCGCCGCGTGGCGTGCCGAAAACTGAATTCGCCAGCGGGAACTGGTACGACATCTGGTACCCGAATCTCGCACCATCGGCCGAGACCATGAAGCTCGGCCAGGCGGCACAGACGCCCGCCGACTGGACTGCTTTCACGCGCAAGTACAAGGCCGAGATGAACCAGCCCGATGCCAGCCGCAGCATCGACTTGCTGGCCGCCCTTTCCCACACCGCGGCCCTGGCAGTCGGCTGCTACTGCGAGGAGGAATCGCGCTGCCACCGATCGCTGCTGCGCGGGTTGCTTGCCGAACGCGGTGCCGACATCGCTGGCTGAGTTCGGCGTGCCAACGCACCGTGCGCATGTCCATGGCCAAGGCTGGGCGGACAATCTTCGCTTCCGATGCAACCTTCCCGGACCAACCATGCAGAGCCCCGTGACATCCTCGTCCTCCGCTGCGCCACTTGCCGCCCTGGCAGGCGTCCGCATCCTGAGCCTGGCCTTGAATCTCCCCGGCCCGGCAGCCTTGATGCGCTGTCGTGCAATGGGCGCGACCTGTGCCAAGCTCGAGCCGGCTTCGTCCGACGGCAGGCCGACCGACCCGATGGCTGGGTACGCGCCCGAGGCCTACGAGGCAATGCATGAAGGCGTTGTGCTGCTGCAGGCGAACCTCAAGACCGATGAGGGCCAGCAACTGCTGCATGCCGAGCTGGCGCAGACGGACGTGCTGATCACCTCGTTCCGGCCATCCGCGCTGGCCAAGCTGGGACTGTCGTGGGACACGCTGCACGCGCGCTATCCAAGGCTCTCGCTCGTTGCCATCGTGGGCGCGCCGGGCTCCCGCGCGGAAGAGCCGGGCCACGATCTGACCTATCTCGCCGAGAGCGGCCTGGTGGTCGGCACTGCGCTGCCACCCACGCTGTACGCCGACATGGGCGGTTCGCTGATGGCGAGCGAAGCCGTGCTCCAGACCATGTTGCATCGCAGCATCCACCATACCGGCGTTCGAGTCGATGTCGCGCTGTCGGAGGCGGCGCGCTACCTTGCACTGCCGCGCCAATGGGGACTGACGCAACCCTCGGGCTCCGTCGGCGGCGCGCATGCGGGCTACCGCGTCTATCCGTGCGCCGATGGGCGCGTCGCCGTGGCCGCGCTGGAACCGCATTTCGCCAACGCGCTGGGCGAAGTCGCCGGCCTTCCGTCGCGCAATATGTTCTCGTCCGCGACGCATGCAGCACTGGCTGGGTGGCTGCGGGATCGCACCTGCGAAGAACTGGATGCGCTGGCCGGGCAGCACGATATTCCGCTGCATACATTGACGGATATCTGAGAGCCCTTGGCGGCCCGGACTTGTCACAAAACTGTCATATCAAGGTTGCGACAATCCAGGTATTCGGTGCCTGCGGAAGTCTTTCGAACTACTGCGAGCCAGCGCACCGCCATCGCAGCGACAGCACCCGCACCGTCCAAGGAAACCTTTTATGAATGCCATCAAATCCGCCCGCAAGTTCATCGTCGCCAATCCTGCCAGCAACTCCGCACGGACCCTGGCGCAGTTGGTTCTCGCGCTTGAATCGGAAAGTAATTTCGACGTGACGGAGCTCTACAAGCTCGACCTCGAAACCTTCGACATCGCGATCGACATCCTGAAGGAATGGCGCATCGACCGCTACTACGCCGGCAAGGCCAAGCTGTTCGACCTGTCGCTGCAGGTCAGCACGCTGCCCGCCACGGAATAACAGCCTTCGATCAGCGCAGGCCGTCGCGCAAGCGGTCTTCGCGCTTGAGATCGAGGTAGGTGGCACGTTCGATCTCGTGGAGTTGCCTGGGGTATTTCTCGACAGCTGAAAACCAGGCCTGCAAGCGGTCATCGACCTGCTGCGCAGCAGGCGCATCGAAGGCCGACAGATACGCATCGACCGCCAGGAAGTAGCGCATCGCATTGCGTTCCACCAGCCCACGCGTGCCGCGGATCCAGTCAGGCTCGCCGCCGGGCAAGGTGCCCAGCACGGTGAAGCCCACCTTGTCCCTCCCGAAGGTAGCCAGGTAAGCCTGCGTCGCGAGCCGCGCCATCAGGTTGTGGTCGTACGCATAGCTGAAGTGGAGAAAGGTCCGGCCGGCATCGACCGGAATCGCCTCCAGCATGACGTGGTAGTTGCTCGTTCCGAACGGACCCGCTTCGGCGCTCATCTGCACCGCCATGTAATCGGGCGTCGCACTGGTCATGCGATAGACGAAGGGCAGCAGGAAGGCGCTGTCGACGGGCTTGTCGTAGCGGCCAACCACGCTGAGCGTGAGCAACGCGCGCCCCTGTTCCTCAGTGACCTGACAGCGCCGGTTGTTGAGGTGCAGCAGCAGCAATTCGCACCAGCGCGCCGGCGTGCGCAATGCCTCTTCCATCGTGTGCAACGGGTGGTCGACGACGGCGTATACATCGCCCTTCAACCCCTCCGGCAGCTCCAGGGAGTCGAGCACTACAGGACGCCCGAACGTGCTGCTCGCGAGTCGTGCGGCGATCGCCTGATGCTGGGCGACGAGCGAGCGCGCTGCGGGCGCGGGTGCTGCGTCGGCAGCGACCGCGCCACCGGACCACGGCAACGCCAGGACCAGGCAGGCTTGGAGGATGAAACGCGCAATGGGTCGTACGGGCACAGGCATGGCACACACGATAGCGCGACCGGGCGCCGCACGTACAAGACGCCGCCGCCGCGCGGGCACGCGCTCAGGCGTTCAACGCCCTTTGCGGATCGGCTTGCGCAGCGACGGCGCGGACCCGTTGTCGCGCGGCGGAAGGCCGGTGTGCTGCGTCAGCAGGCGGCCCTTGGTCGGCGAACGCGGCGCGCTCGTCTTGACGACCTCGGCCGACGCGCTGGAATTCTTTCGACGCGCACTGGTATAGCTGCCGTCAGTCAACGGCTGCCAGGTCGGGATCAGGTGATGCTTGCCATTGCCGATCAGGTCGGCGCGGCCCATCGACTTGAGCGCCTCGCGCAGCAAGGGCCAGTTGTTGGCGTCGTGATAGCGCAGGAAGGCCTTGTGCAGCCGGCGACGCTTGTCGCCGCGCACGATGTCTACCGTCTCGCTTTCGCGCGTGATCTTGCGCAGCGGGTTCCTGTTGGTGTGGTACATCGTCGTGGCCGTGGCCATCGGGCTCGGATAGAAGGTCTGCACCTGGTCGGCGCGGAAGCCGTTCTTCTTCAGCCAGATCGCGAGGTTCATCATGTCCTCGTCGCTGGTGCCCGGATGCGCAGCAATGAAGTACGGAATCAGGTACTGCTTCTTCCCCGCCTCGGCCGAGTACTTCTCGAACATCTGCTTGAACT
>CAIQMJ010001100.1 GCA_903872875.1 uncultured Variovorax sp. | reverse complement strand
TTGACCTGGTCCCGGTTGCACCCGGCTACACCACGGTGATCGGCCTGTACTCCAAGAAGATCAAGGCGCTGGCCGAGCTGCGTGACGGCGCGTCGATTGCGGTATCAGCGGACCCTGTCAACACCGGGCGCGCGCTGCAGTTCCTGCAGGAGCTCGGTCTGCTGAAGCTCAAGCCCGGCTTGAACTACAAGGCCACGATCCTCGACATCACCGACAACCCGAGAAAGCTGAAGATCGTGCAGCTTGAGGGACCGCAGATTGCGCGTTCCTTCGAGGACGTCGATGCGGCCGCGACCTATGCGACCTTCGCCAAGCTGGGCGGCCTGTCGGCCAAGAGTGCGCTCGCGTTCGAGAAGGACTCGAGCCAGTACGCCTTCCAGTGGGTGACACGGCCCGACCGGAAGGACGATCCTCGCATCCGCAAGTTCATCTCGATCTACCAGAACAGCCCCGACGTGCGCGCTTCGCTGACCACGCTGTACGACGGCGTCATCGGCTTCGCCTGGTAAGCCGGTCCGTCAGGCAACGGGCGCTGCGCCCGCGAGCGCTCCCTCTCCGCTGCGCCCATCCCGGGCGCGCATAGATCCGGCCGGGTCCCCAAGCTCCGGTGTCCCATGAAGAAAATCCTGATGAACGCGGTCCACATGAGCTGCGTGGGTGACATCGCCCACGGCCTGTGGACCCATCCCCGCGACCAGTCCGAGCGCTACACCGACTCCGCCTACTGGGTCGAGCTGGCGCAGGCACTGGAGCGCGGCCGCTTCGACAACCTGTTCCTGGCCGACATCATCGGTGCGAACGACGTCTTCGAAGGCCGACCCGATGCGGCCCTGCGCGAGGCGGTGCAGATGCCGATCGACGATCCGCTGCTGCTCGTGCCGCTGATGGCGCATGCCACGCGGCATCTGGGATTCGGCGTCACCGTCAACCTCACCTACGAGCACCCGTTCCCGCTCGCGCGCCGCTTCACCACGCTCGACCACCTGAGCCGCGGCCGCGTGGCCTGGAACATCGTGACCGGCTTCCTCGACAGCGCAGCGCGCGGCATGGGTCTTGCCAGACAGCACGGCCATGACGAGCGCTATGAGCGTGCCGAGGATTTCATGGCGGCGGCCTACAAGCTGTGGGAAGGCAGTTGGGAAGACGATGCCGTGGTGCGTGACCGCGCGCATCGCGTGTACACCGAGCCCACACGGGTGCATGCCATCGACCATGACGGGCCGTATTACCGCGTGCAGGCCGCGCACCTGTCGGAGCCATCGGTCCAGCGCACGCCTGTGCTGTTCCAGGCGGGCGCGTCGACGCGCGGCCTCGACTTCGCGGCCAGGCACGCAGAATGCGTGTTCGTGTCCGGCAACAAGCAGCAGGCCCGCGAGATCGTTGCCAAGATCAGGCAGCGTGCGACCGCCTTTGGCCGGAACCCGCAGGACCTGCGCTTCTTTCTTGGCGTGGTCGTCGTGGTGGCACCCACCGACGGGCTGGCGCAGGAGAAGTACGCGGAGTACCGCCTCCATGCCAGCGCCCAGGCTGGGCTCGCACATTTCTCGAGCCAGACCGGCATCGACTTTTCCCGCTATGACCTCGACGAGCCGATCAGCCTGGTCAAGACCGATGCGGTGCAGTCCTTTCTCGAGTCCGTGACGACCCAGAGCGAGAAGCGCTGGTCGGTCCGCAAGCTGCTCGATCAGATGACGCTGGGCAGCCGGCACACGCCGATCGTCGGCTCGCCCCAGCGCGTAGCCGACGAACTCGAGTCCTGGGTGCGCGATGCGGACATCGACGGATTCAACCTCGTGCGCACCGTGGTACCGGAGGGCTTCGTCGACTTCGTCGATCTGGTCGTGCCCGAGCTGCAGAGCCGAGGCAGCTACAAGACCGAATACACGGAGGGCAGTCTGCGCGACAAGCTTTTCGGTGCTGGCCCGAGACTGCCCGCGCGCCATCCTGCCGGTGCGTATCGGGTCGGCGCTGAGCCACGGAACCTGGCATGACGGTGGCCGACGAAGTGCTCGCTGCGCTGCGTGCGACAGCCGTGGAACGCGACCGGCGCGGCGGCCATGCTGCACATGAGAAGGCACTGCTGCGCGATGCGGGTCTGCTCGCGCAGGCCGTGCCCATCGCGTTCGGTGGACAGGGCGCTGCATGGCCGGCGGTCTATGACACCGTGCGCCGCGTGGCGCGCGTCGACAGTGCATTGGCGCATCTGCTGGCCTTCCATCACCTGCAGGTCGCGACCGTGCTGATCTACGGCACCCCGGCGCAGCAGTCGCGCTGGCTGCGTGCGACTGTGGGCGAAGGCCTCTGGTGGGGCAATGCGATGAATCCGCTCGACCCCCGACTGGTGTCGGCCGAAGACGATGCGGGCCAGATCCTGACCGGCACCAAGGGCTTCTGCTCGGGCGCGCAGGGTTCCGATCTGATGACCTTCTCCGCCGTGCACGCTGCCAGCGGGAAGCTGCTGCTCGGTGTGCTCGCCACGCAGGCGCCGGGTGTCACGGTCAATGACGACTGGCAGGCCATCGGGCAGCGCCAGACCGACAGCGTGTCCGTCGACTTTGCGCAGGTGCGCGTGCCGCAGGCCGACGTGCTGCGCCGGCCCACCGACGCGGCGACGGTCCGCCATTCGCTGCGCACCTGCCTCGGCCAGCTGATCCTGGTGAACCTGTACCTGGGCATTGCCGAGGGCGCGCTTGAGGCTGCGCGCGAACTCACGCTGACGGGAACTCGACCTTGGCTGTACGCCGGCGTTGCCACGGCGGCAGAAGATCCCTACCGCCTGCAGCGTTTCGGCGAGATGCATCTGCAGTCCGTGGCCGCCGCCGTGCTGGCCGACCGCGCCGCGGCCTTGCTGCAGCAAGCCTGGGATGCTGGGGATGCCGTGACACCGACTCAGCGCCGCGTCGTCGGCCTGGCCATTACCGAGGCCAAGGTGCTGGCGCACCGGGCCAGCCTGTTCGTGAGCCAGGAACTCTTCGATGCTGCCGGTACGCGCGCTGCGCAGACCGAACTCGGCCTCGACCGCTACTGGCGCAATGCCCGCACGCACACCCTTCACGATCCCCTGGACTACAAGCTGCGCACGCTGGGGCGCTGGGCGCTGTCCGGGGAATTCACCGCCGATCTCTACACCTGAGGAACCCCATGAGCCAAGAACGCATCGACTGGACACAGGCCGACAGCATGCGCGCCCTGTCGGACCTTGCGCCCGAGTCGTTCAGCGCCTTCGCCGACTTCGAGCAGGCCGTCTTCGCGCCTGGCCACCTGTCGCCGAAGACGAAGGAGCTGATCGCCGTTGCCGTGACCCATGTGACGCAATGCGTAGCTTGCCTCACCTTGCATACCAAGAACGCACGCCTGCTCGGCGCCACCGAAGGCGAGATCGCCGAGGCCGTGCTGGTCGCGGCCGAACTGCGCGCGGGTGCCGCGATCGGCCAGTTCGGCACGACGCTGCAAGCGATCCGCAGCACGCGCTGAACATGCTCGATCAGCGCTCGTTCAGGAAGCGCACGAAGCGGTCGGCGACGAACTGGATCAGGCAGGCCATCGCGATCAGTGCCACGGTCGCCATCGCCATCACGGTGGTGTAGATCGCAGCGCTGAAGTGGCAGCGTCGTCTCAGGCCACGCGGAGCCGGGACTGTGCGGTCTCGGCCGCTTCGCGGGCGCAACGCGCCTCATGGGCCTGCATCTGCGCAAAGGCGACCGGCAGCAGCACCGTGTCGGCAGTGAACCAGCGGCCGCGGCGCAGCAGGTCGCCGATGACGTGCTCGCCTTCGGTCCGCGCACCGCGCTCGATGTCGCGCAGCATCGACGCCGTGAGCGTGGAGCCCACGCCGGTCAGCGTGGCGCGCGTGCGCTCCAGTGCTTCCGGCCGCGGTGCGAAGCCGTTGTGCGCTGCGATCCGTGCGCATTCGTCGAGCATGTCGAGTGCAAGGTCCTGTGCACCGGCCCGCACGATGTCGCCGACGTTCGCGCGCAGCAATGTGGTGATGCCAGCCAGCGCCGCCACATGCACCCAGCGTTCCCACAGCACCTGCAGGATCGAGTCGCTGGGCCGGCTGTCGAAGCGCGCAGCGGAGAACGCCGCGGCGAGTGCGTCGATGCGTTTCGACCGGCCGCCGTAGAGCTCGCCGAAACCCAGCGTGTGCTCACGGCCCAGGTGCGTGGGCGTAGCGTGGCGCGTGGTGCGCGCGGGCTGGGTCAGCGAAGGCTTCCTGATGGTCTCCAGTGGGCTCGCCTGGTATGTCTGTTCGGTGATCTGGAAGCACTTGAAGGCCTACTTCGCGGGCCGTGGAGATAAGGCATGACATCAGACGAGATCGTTGACCGCATCATCGCGGTCGAAAAGGGCTACGTCGACCATCCGGCCGACCGTGGCGGCCCGACGAACTAGGGCATCACGCAGGCCGTGGCCCGTGCCAACGGCTACGACGGCGACATGCGTGCGCTCCCGATCAGGCTGGCGCGATCGATCTACGCGCAGCGGTACATCGTCGAACCACGATTCGACCAGGTGGGTCAGGTCAATGCCGACATCGCGGCCGAGCTGATCGACACCGGAGTCAACATGGGGCCGGCAGCCGCGGCGACCATGCTGCAGCGCTGGCTCAACGGCTTCAACGACACCGGCAGCCGCTACGCAGATCTGTTCGTCGATGGGCGACTCGGTCCGATCAGCATCGAGGCCCTGCGCGCGTTCCTGCGCTGGCGCGCCCTCAACGGCGTGCAGGCGACGCGCTACCTCGAGATCACCGAGGGCAACAAGTCGCAGCGCGCGTTCCTCTATGGCTGGATCCGGGAAAGGGTGTCGTGATGGCTGACTGGAAAGACATTGTGGGCAGCGTTGCCCCTGGCCTCGCGGCAGTGCTCGGCGGCCCACTCGCTGGCGCCGCGGTGAAGGTGATCGCCGACAAGGTGCTCGGCCGGCCGGACGCCAGCGTCGACGAGGTGGCCGTCGCGCTGTCCTCGGGTTCGCTGAGCGGCGACCAGATCGTGGCGCTCAGGGCTGCCGAGAGCACGCTGCAGCTCGAGCTGGCCAAGGTGGATCAGGCGCGAGAAGCCGCAGGGCTGGCCGACACGCAGAGCGCGCGCAGCCAGACAGTGGAGCTGGCGCGGGCCGGTTCCGGCATCGCCTGGGGCGCGCCGATGGTCTCGGGGCTGATCGTCCTGGGCTACTTCTTCTGCATCTACCGGCTGTTCGTCGTGCCGGCCGACCTGCCGCCGAACGCCTTCCAGCTGCTGAACGTCATGTTCGGGGCGCTGTCGATCGCGTTCGGGCAGGTCTGCAACTACTGGCTCGGCTCGTCGGCCGGGTCGAAGCGGGCCGGTGACGCGGTGCGCAAGATTGCCGAACAGGCGGCGAAGTAACAACGCGGCGCGCCCGCGCCCACCCGACCGCCGCGGCAGAAATTCAAGATGAAGGGGAGCGAACAATGGCTGTCGATTGGCATGGTTGTTTAAGACATTGTAATTATTGATTGTATTTTAAGAGAATTGATTGA
>CAIQMJ010001099.1 GCA_903872875.1 uncultured Variovorax sp. | reverse complement strand
CTCTGGAAGCTCCATGCCGTGATGGCGTAGATCGCCGTGCAGACGATGCTCAACCCGAGGAAAGTCTGGACAGCGAACCAGCGTGACAGAGACGCCTGGATGGACTGCGTCCTCACACGCCGCCCGTGCCCTGCCTGCTCTCCAGCACATACCCCATGCCTCGCACGGTATGAAGCAGCTTCTGCGGAAAGGGCTCATCGATCTTTGCGCGCAGACGTCGCACAGCCACCTCGACCACGTTGGTCTCGCTGTCGAAATTCATGTCCCAGACCTGTTCGGCGAGAAGGGTGCGAGAGAGCACCTGGCCTTGGCGGCGCAGCAACAGCGTCAGCAACGCGAACTCCTTCGCTGTGAGGTCCAGGCGCTGCCCCGCGCGCGAGGCTCTGCGAGTGCTGAGATCCAATGTGAGGTCGCTTATTGCGTACTGGGTCACTTCATGCAGCTTGCCACGCCGCAGCAGAGCCTGAATCCTGGCGAGAAGCTCCGAAAAGGCGAACGGCTTCGACAGGTAGTCGTCTGCACCACTCTGCAAGCCCCTGACGCGATCGGCGACATCGTCTCGTGCAGTCAGCATCAGGACGGGCATCGATTTGCTCTTGCGGACCGCCTCCAGCACGGCAAAGCCGTCGATCCCTGGCAGCATCACATCGAGCACGAGCGCATCGTAGTCGCCATCGAGCGCCATGTTGCGCCCATCGATTCCGGTTCGCGCAAGGTCGACATTGAAGCCGCTCTCCGAGAGGCCCTTGCAGAGGTAGTCGCCGAGCTTGGGCTCGTCTTCGATGATAAGAATTCTCACGGCGCGATGGTAAGGCGCGTCGCAGCGCGCAGGCATTACATCTTTGTAATGCAGCGGCGCCGAAACTGGCGGCTTTTGCATATACCTTCAGCAACGTAGGTCGGCGCTCGAGAGCGCAAACAGTGGCGATGCCTCGGTGAGAGGTTCGCGAACTCCGCGCCGCGCTACTGCCCACCTCCAAGTTGCCGATACACTCCCCGCCGTGCGCAAGTGCCTCTTTCTGCTGCTCCTGGTCATCATGCCGCTCCAGTTCGCCTGGAGCGCTACTTCTGGCTATTGCAGACACGAATCCGGCAGTGGCCCATCGCATTTCGGGCACCACGTGCACCAGACCCACGGGGCGTTCGGCGAGAAGGCCCAGGACGTGAAGACAAAGATTGGCAGCGACGGGGACGATGATTGTCTGAGCTGCCACGCCAGTATGGCGCACGTTGCAGCCGAACCTTCGGTTCAGGTCGCCTCATTTTCTACGGCTCTGGCTCCAGCCTTCCGCATATCTGCCTTTCGATCACCCATTCCGCTGGGACTCGAACGCCCTGCACGACAGCTCGCACGCTAGTCGGCGGGCTCGTCATTCGAACAAACTGTCAGGATCACGACGCTCGCCGAACTTCGCCTTTGGTTGTTTCCGAACACGAGGAGAATTCGATGCGAATAAGGACGCTGTGCCGCACTGACGCTCGTGCAGAGAAACCCCGCGCGATAACGCCGTCGGCCATTCACCGAGCTCTTACAACAGGCGACGTCGTTTTCGCCAACGTGGATCAATATTCGGAACTGGTCGTAGTGCTGTCGCGGTCGACAACCATCCTCTAAATCTCGCGTTGGCCTCGATGCCGCGCTCCTCCCAAACAAAACAAGGCTCCAGATGGCAGGACATTCTCATTCGCACGCAGACGCAACAGCGATTCCCGGGCACGAGCGCTCGCTGTGGATTGCGCTGGCGCTGACCACAACATTCATGATTGCCGAGGTCATCGGCGGCTTCCTCACGGGGAGCCTGGCGCTGATCTCGGATGCAGCGCACATGTTCACCGACACGGCGGCACTGGCGATCTCGCTGGCCGCAATTCAGATCGGCAAGCGATCCGTCGACGCCAAGAGGACGTTCGGCTACCACCGCTTCGAGATCCTGGCTGCGGCATTCAATGCGCTCCTGCTCTTCGGCGTGGCGATCTACATCCTGTACGAGGCCTGGCAACGCATGCGGTCGCCTCAAGACATCAGCTCACGTCCCATGCTCGTCATCGCCGTTCTGGGCTTGGTAATCAATCTCGTCAGCATACGGCTGCTGGCCTCAGGCAAGGACAAAAGCCTCAACGTCAAGGGCGCCTACCTCGAGGTATGGAGCGACATGCTGGGTTCCGTCGGCGTGATCATCGGGGCACTGGTGATCTGGCTCACCGGATGGACGTGGATCGACTCCATCATTGCCGTAGGGATCGGCTTCTGGGTCCTTCCCCGAACATGGATTCTGCTGCGCGACAGCATGAACATCCTGTTGGAGGGGGTGCCGGACGGCGTCGACGTCGCGGAAATCGAGAAGGCCTTGCTCGCTCTGCCCGGCATCGACTCCCTCCACGACCTGCACGTCTGGGCGATCTCCAGTGGCAAGACGAGCCTCAGCCTTCATGTCGTCAGCGCTTCAGGAAATCTCGAACAGACGGTCGCCTCTGCAGCGGCGCTGCTTGCGGGCCAATTCGACATCCACCATGTGACGGTTCAGCCTGAGCGAACGCCTTGTGAGCAAGCTTCCGGCACGCACCGGTTCGAATAGCCTGGAGCAAACGCTTTGCGACACGCAGCCGGCACCTCCGTCGGGATCATCATCCTGTGGTTTCATCTCGGCGCTGGGGCGGTCGGTCTTCTTGTCCATTTCGGCTTGTTGCTGTGGGAGCGCCATCACAAGCCGACCGAGAAGAAGAGGATGAGCTACACCGAGCGCTTGCGCGACCGATTTTCGGGTTCGAGCTCCACGCGCCGCGAAGACCGCAGCAAGCAAAAGAAGCCAAGAAAATGACGGTCGCGCGCTGCGTCCATCAACCGTAAAAAGCCTCATTGGAGCCACCATCGCGGAGTAAATGGGCAGCCTGCATCACGCTGCTCCTCATCTGCGTGCTGACGGCTGGCTGCGCCGGACTGCCGCCCCGCATGCCCCGCGAGCCAACATACGCCTTGGCATCGCACCGCGCTGGGATGCCGCTCGACTCCACCGCAGGCAGATGACAGGATGCACCGGGCTACAAGGCCTGTCATCCACGCCTGTGTGTGACTACTTTGCGTCGGCCAGAACAGGTGGCCATGGCGCGCCGCGGCTGACCGAGTTCCAGGCAGGACTCTTCATGGCCGTTGCCAGTTCGGCGTTGACCTGCGAGCGGGTCTTCGGTGCACCCGTCCTGCCGACCGGCCAAGGCGCGCCGCGGCTGATCGCCGTGCCCCAAGCAGGATGCTTCGTCGCGGCGTTAAGCTCGGCCGTTACCTGATTGCGCTGGCTCGCACTCGCATGTTCGGGATGGTAGGTGGCGCCTGCTTCGTTGGACGATGGGTGATACGGACCTGCTGCCATCGCGTTGGCCGATGCGATGAGTACGGCGACGGTGCCGATGGCCGAGGTGGCGGTCAGAGCACTACGAAGGTTCATGGTTGTCTCCAGAAGGATTGACACTCGGATCGACCGATCCGGGTGTGCAGTCGAGTCTGAAGTTCCATTCCACCAATTGGCGCTCAGTGCGATTACCAATGAGTCCTACGCTTGTAATGTGTAGCTTTGACGCGGAGTGCCATCGTGATGGGGTAATGCCAACGTACGCCACAGTACCTCAACGAAACAAAGGGCGACTCGCCGAACGAGCCGCCTTTTCTGTGAGCGCTCGCGACGGTTGGCGCGAGCAGGCCCCCGCGCTTGTCAGCGGGCCACTGGCGCGCCTTGCGTCGTCGCTTGCGCTGCAGCATTCGAGTCCGCGCCCAGGGTCTTTGCATAGGCCAGCGCTGCCTGGTTATACGTCGGACGCGCACGGTCAGCACCTGCTTCACCGTACTGCACGGCGGCAAGGCCCGAACGCATCCAGTTCATCGTGTCGGCCCGCACGTCAGCTCGGGTCTTTTCCTGGACCTGTGCCATGGCACGCGGTGCGCCTTCAGGGTACCCGCCAGTCGGTGCGGACTTGTTCCACGCCTGAGCTTCCACGGCGACGGCCTCCGCCGAGCGCTGGGAGGTGATCGGCGTAGGACGCGGGTCGCCTTCGGCGTAATTGCCTGCCATCACGGGCGCTGCACCTGCAGCGAGGACCAGGGACACGAGGGAGAGGCGCAGAGAGAAGCGTTGCATTTCTTTGTCTTTCAAAGTTGAGTTCATGAGGAGCGCCACCGTTCGAAGTGGCATGAGACAACTTTAAAAGTTCAATCGCTCAAAAGCCGAACCGCCAGATTACAGTTCCGTAATCTGTGCTTACTTGAGCGAGAAACGCACCGCCTGTGCGGGCTTGCCCTGAAGTGAAACCTGCGCAACGACCTTCGTGCCTGCAGCGACTGCAAAGTTGCCCTTGGCCTGCAGCGCGTCCGTGCCAGGAACCAGGGTCGCTTCGTCCTTCTTGCTGCCTGACAGCATCGTCAACTTG
>CAIQMJ010001098.1 GCA_903872875.1 uncultured Variovorax sp. | reverse complement strand
GTCGGCGCTGGACGTGTCCGTGCAGGCGCAGGTGGTGAACCTGCTGATGGACCTGCAGGCGGAGTTCGGCATCGCGTACCTCTTCGTCGCACACGACCTGGCGGTGGTGCGCCACATCAGCCACCGGGTGGCGGTGATGTACCTGGGCCACATCGTGGAGGTGGCCGATCGCGACACGCTGTTCTCGGCGCCGCGCCATCCGTACACCGAGATATTGCTGTCGGCGGTGCCGGTGCCCAACCCGCGTACGCCGGCCAGGCGGATGCTGCTGCAGGGCGATCCGCCGAGCCCGGCGAATCCGCCCTCGGGCTGCCGCTTCCACACGCGCTGCCCGCTGGCGCAAGCCATCTGCAAGACCGACGACCCGGCGCTCAGCGAGCGCACTTCGAATTCGAACGGCGGACATTGGGTGGCTTGCCACTTCCGCTGAACACGCTCACCGCTCCAAGCAAAGGACTTCCATGACCGCAACCCACTACGACCTGCTCATCACCGGCGGCACCGTCATCGACGGCACCAAGGCACCGCGCTTCACGGCCGACGTCGGCGTCGTCGATGGCCGCATCGCCGCGGTCGGCGACCTGGCCGGCCACACCGCCGACAGCGTGCTCGACGCCACCGGCCGCATCGTCGCGCCGGGCTTCATCGACTCGCACACGCACGACGACCAGGCCGTGCTGTCGCAGCCGACGATGGCCTTCAAGGTCTCGCAGGGCGTGACGACGGTGATCGCCGGCAACTGCGGCATCAGCGCCGCACCGCTGCGCACCGACATGGACCTGCCGATGCCGCTGAGCCTGATCGACACGCCGGCCGAAGGCCGCTTCACCACCTTCCGCGCCTACCTCGACGCGCTGCGCGCCACGCCGTCATCGGTCAACGTCGCGGCCATGATCGGCCACTCGACGATCCGCGCGGTGACGATGGGCGACAAGGACCTCGACCGCGTCGCGACCGGGGCCGAGATCGCCGCCATGCAGGCGCTGGTCGAAGAGGCGATGCAGGCCGGTGCGATCGGCCTGTCGACCGGCACCTTCTACCCGCCCGCGGTGAAGGCGACCACCGAAGAGATCATCGAAGTGAGCCGGCCGCTCAGCGCGCGCAAGGCGCTGTACGTGACGCACATGCGCGACGAAGGCGACAAGGTGATGGAGGCGCTGGAAGAGACCTTCAGCATCGGTCGCGCGCTCGACATTCCGGTCGTGGTGTCGCACCACAAGGTGCAGAACGTGCAGAACTTCGGCAAGACGAAGGTCACGCTGCCCTTCATCCAGGAAGCGATGAAGCACCAGTGCATCGGGCTCGACTGCTACCCGTACACCGCCGGCTCCACCATGATCCGCACCGACCGCGGAATGATGGACGGCCGCGTGCTGATCGCCAGCAGCGAGCCGCACCCCGAGTGCGCGGGCCGCGACCTGAAGGACATCGCGGCCGAATGGGGCGTGTCGGGCGAAGAGGCGGCCAAGCGGCTGCAGCCCGGCAGCGCCATCTATTTCATGATGGACGAGGACGATGTGCAGCGTGTGCTCGCCTTCGACGAGACCATGATCGGCTCCGACGGCATTCCGCTCGGCGACAAGCCGCATCCGCGGCTGTGGGGCACCTTTCCGCGCGTGCTCGGCCACTACAGCCGTGACGTCGGCCTGTTCCCGCTCGAGACCGCGGTCTGGAAGATGACCGGCCTGACGGCGCGCAACTTCGGCCTGCACGAACGCGGCACGCTGAAGCCCGGCCACCATGCGGACATCGTGATCTTCGATGCGGCCACCGTGCGCGATGCGGCCAACTACGAGACGCCGACGCGGCCGGCCGAGGGCATCGACGCGGTGATCGTGAACGGCGTGGTCACCTGGCAGCACGGCGCGCATGCCGGTACGCGCGGCGGGCAGGTGATCGTGCGCAAGGACATGGCGGCGGCCTGACGGCCCGAAGTTTGGACGGGCGCGCCGCCGCGGGCGCTAAGCTCGGCGCCCCAACAGGCTCTTGCGGCATCCGGCGCACTCGTTCATGACCCAAATCCAGGCGCGGCGCAAGCTCATCGTCATCATCCTGCTCTGCGTGGCCGTCGGCGGCGCCATCGTCCGGCAGCGCGCCACGCCCGGCACCACGACGCGCGACGTCGGCACGCTGCTGATGCTGCTGTGGATACCGATCGTCGGCAACATCATCGCGTGGCTGGTCGCGCAGATCCGTCGCAAGCCACCGGCAGCCTTGCCTTCCACGGCCGCTGCCACCGACTTCGACCCGGCCGCGCCCTTCGCGCCGCAACTGCAGGTGTCGCTCACGCTGCGTCCGCCGCAGCTGCCGTCGGAAGACGTGCCGGTGGCCGAAGGCCAATACCGTTGCGCGCTGGTGGTCGACAACCAGGGCTTCACTGCGCGCTGGGTGGTCCTGCCCGGACAGTCGCTGCGGCGCGGCCAGGCGCAGGACATCGGCATCGAGTT
>CAIQMJ010001097.1 GCA_903872875.1 uncultured Variovorax sp. | reverse complement strand
GGAAACGGTGTGCCACATGAAGGTCAGCAAGAAGCCGCCCGTCGGCACCACGCTGCAGATGGTCGGCGGCTTCACGGCGACGCTGCTCGGCCGCTGGCCGGAAGAAGACGGCGCACTCTTCCGCTTCGCCTTCAAGAGTCCGACTGGCGAAGACCCGTACGCGCTGATGGCGCGCTGCGGCCACGTGCCGCTGCCGCCCTACATCGAGCACACCGACTCGGCGGAGGACGAGAGCCGCTACCAGACCGTGTTCGCGCGCGTGCCCGGCGCCGTGGCCGCGCCGACGGCTGCGCTGCACTTCGATGAAGGTCTGCTGGCCGCGCTCGACGCCCGTGGCGTGCAGCGAGCCAGCGTCACGCTGCACGTCGGCGCCGGCACCTTCCAGCCGGTGAAGACCGAGAACATCGCCGAACACACCATGCACGCCGAGCGCTACGAGGTGCCCGATGCGACGCAGCGCGCCATCGCCGACTGCAAGGCGCGCGGCGGGCGCGTGGTCGCGGTCGGCACGACGACCGTACGAACGCTGGAGTCGTGGGCGAAGAGCGGCGAGGCGTCGGGCGACACGCGCATCTTCATCACACCGGGCTTCACCTTCGCGCACGTCGACCTGCTGATCACCAACTTCCACCTGCCCAAGAGCACGCTGATGATGCTGGTCAGCGCACTCGCCGGCTACGAGCGCGTGATGGCGCTGTACGCGCATGCCATCGCCAACCGCTACCGCTTCTTCAGCTACGGCGACGCCATGCTGCTGGCGCGCCAATCCGACTGAACGACATGCTGAACTTCGAACTCCTCAAGACCGACCCGGCCAGCCACGCGCGCCGCGGCACGCTCACCCTGAACCATGGCGTGGTACAGACGCCGATCTTCATGCCCGTGGGCACCTACGGCACCGTCAAGGGCGTGATGCCGCGCAGCCTGGAAGAAATGGACGCACAGATCATCCTGGGCAACACCTTCCACCTGTGGATGCGCCCGGGTCTCGACGTGATGGCCAGTTTCGGCGGGCTGCATGGCTTCGAGAAATGGGACAAGCCGATCCTCACCGACTCGGGCGGCTTCCAGGTCTGGTCGCTCGGCGCGATGCGCAAGATCAGCGAGGAAGGCGTGAAGTTCGCGTCGCCCGTCAATGGCGACAAGCTGTTCCTCACGCCCGAGGTCTCGATGCAGATCCAGACCATCCTGAACAGCGACATCGTCATGCAGTTCGACGAATGCACGCCCTACGACACCAACGGCCACATCACGACCGAGGCCGAAGCGCGCACGTCGATGGAGCTCAGCCTGCGCTGGGCCAGGCGGTGCCAGGCCGAGTTCGACAAGCTGCAGAACCCGAACGCGCTGTTCGGCATCGTGCAGGGCGGCATGTTCGAGAACCTGCGCGAGGAATCGCTCGCGGCGTTGGTCGACATGGACTTCCCCGGCTACGCGATCGGCGGCGTGAGCGTGGGCGAACCCAAGGACGAGATGCTGCACATCATGGGCCACACGCCGCACCGGCTGCCGGCGCACAAGCCGCGCTACCTGATGGGCGTGGGCACGCCCGAAGACCTGGTGCAGGGCGTGGCCGACGGCG
>CAIQMJ010001096.1 GCA_903872875.1 uncultured Variovorax sp. | reverse complement strand
GCTGGAGTCCCAACGCGCTGCTTCGGTTGTCGATCGCAGTGGCGTTGCTGACCATCTTGCTCAAGGGTTGGGCTGGCTACATCACGCACTCGATGGGCCTGATCTCGGATGCGATGGAGTCCTTCGTGAACCTCGCGAGCGCGATGTTCGCCCTCGCCATGGTGACGATCGCCGTGCGGCCGGCTGACGAAGATCATCCTTACGGGCACCACAAGGCCGAATACTTTTCTTCCGGCTTCGAAGGCATCCTGATCATCGGCGCGGCGCTCGCCATCTGCTGGGTCGCCATCGGACGGTTGCTCGCGCCGCAGCCCCTGGAGCAGCTCGGCTGGGGCCTGGCGCTGTCGGTGCTGAGCTCGGGCTTCAACGGCGCGCTGGCCTTCTTTCTCTTCCGCGCGGCGCGCCGGCATCGATCGATCGCCCTGGAAGCCGATGCGCGGCATCTCGTCACCGACGTCTGGACCTCGGCCGGCGTGGTCGTCGGCATCGCCGCAGTCCATATCACGGGCTGGCTCTGGCTCGATCCGCTGTTGGCGATCGGCGTGGCGCTGAACATCGTGCGCGAAGGTGGTCGACTGGTCTGGCGCTCGTCCCAGGGCCTGATGGACGAGGCCATGGAGCCGGACGCACGCGCTGCGCTGCAGGGCACGCTCGACGGCTTCAGCGCGCGGCCGGGCGACGGCGCGCAGTTGCGCTTCGATGATCTCGCGACGCGGCGCGCGGGCCAGCGGCGCTTTGCCGACCTGCACATGCATGTGCCGGGCGACTGGTCGCTGCAGCGCGCAGCCGCCTTGCGCGACGAGGTCGAGCTGGCGCTGATGGACGCGGTACCGGGCCTGCGCGTCACGATCCAGCTGTTGCCGTTGAACATGGAGGCGCGGGCCGTGCAGGCTGGCGCGGAAGCATGAAGGCCGTGATTCAGCGCGTGCGCGAGGCACGCGTCGATATCGATGGCGCAACCGTCGGGCAGATCGGCCAGGGCCTGCTCGTGCTGCTGTGCGCCGAACGCGGCGACACCGACGCTGTGGCCGACCGCGTGCTGGCCAAGCTGTTGAAGCTGCGCATCTTCTCGGACGATGCCGGCAAGATGAACCTCAGCGTCCAGGACGTGGGCGGCGGCTTGCTGCTGGTCAGCCAGTTCACCCTGGCGGCCGACCTGAGTGGCGGAAACCGTCCGAGCTTCACCCAGGCAGCGTCGCCCGACGAGGGACGGCGGCTCTACGATCGCTTCGTCGCGCAGGCACGCGCGGTGCATCCGGTGGTGGCGACCGGCGTGTTCGCGGCGGACATGCAGGTCCACCTGGTCAACGACGGACCGATCACCATTCCGCTGCAGATGAACTGACGCGCGCCCTGCGCGTCGATCGCGCCTCTGCGTCTCAATAGGGATTGCGGATGCCCAGGCCCGCGAGAATCTCTGTCTCGTAGGCTTCCATTTCCTCGGCGTCCAGCTCGCTGGTCTCGTGGTCCCAGCCCTGGGCGTGCAGCGCACCGTGCACCAGCAGATGGGCGTAGTGCGCGGCCAGCGTCTTGCGCTGTTCCTTGGCTTCGCGAGCGACCACCGGTGCGCACAACACCAGGTCGGCCATGACCAGCGGGCTTTGCGCGTAGTCGAAGGTCAGCACGTTGGTCGCGTAGTCCTTGCCGCGAAATTCGCGGTTGAGTTGCTGGCCTTCCTCGGCATCGACGATCCGCACCGTGATCTCGCCGTCCACCGCGAGCGCATGGCGAATCCAGCGCGACACGCTGTGACGCGGCAACGCCGCGCGATGGCGCTCGACGCCCTTGAAGCGCGCGAACTGCAACGACAGGTTCAGTGCGGGCATCGCCATGTCATTCCTCCAGCAGGGCGCGGCCGCCGCCGCGTTTGCGCTGGCCGTCGTAGGCGTCGACGATGCGCGCGACCAGCGGGTGCCGCACCACGTCGGCGCTCGTGAAGTGCGTGATCGCGATGCCCTTGACGCGGCGCAGCACGCGCTCGGCGTCGATCAGGCCGCTCAGCTGCTGCTTGGGCAGATCGATCTGGCTCACGTCGCCGGAGACCACTGCCTTGGCGCCGAAGCCGATTCGGGTCAGGAACATCTTCATCTGTTCAGGCGTCGTGTTCTGCGCCTCGTCGAGGATCACGAAGGCATTGTTGAGCGTGCGGCCGCGCATGAAGGCCAGCGGCGCGATCTCCAGCGCGTTGCGCTCGAAGGCCTTCATCACCTTGTCGTAGCCCATCAGGTCGTAGAGCGCGTCGTACAGCGGTCGCAG
>CAIQMJ010001095.1 GCA_903872875.1 uncultured Variovorax sp. | reverse complement strand
CGCGAGCGGTCCTCAAGCGCTCCGTAGTGTCCAAAGTGGTGGATCGGCTGGCGGCCAGCCCGACCCTTGCCAACTGGGTGGGCTCCGGCCTCGCCCTCCACACCGGCGATAACGCGGCCGACGCTTGCGAGTTCTGCGGCGGTCCATTGAAGCCCGAACGCGTCCAACAGCTGGAAGACCATTTCAACGACGAGTTCAAGCGGTTCCATTCGGAACTGAGCCGGTTGGTCGCCGAGGTCCAAACGGCCCAAGCGTTTCAGAAGTCGCTGGACATCCCGCCCAAGGAGGCGCTGTACGGCAACTTGCGCACCGCCTACGAGGAGGCGCTCAAGTCCCTTAACAGCCAGGCGAGCATGATGTCGTCGGCGCTGGATGTCCTGCTGCGAGCCCTTCAAGCCAAGCGCGATGAGCCGTTCAAGAGCATGGAGCTGATGCCGTTCATCAGCAGCAACAAGCCCGATGACGCACCGGCCAGCGGGTGGGAAACGATCTTCCGCGGCCTGTACACCGGCATTGCGGTCGTCGGCGCTGCGCTCGGGCAAACCGCGTTCGCGAAGCTCCGGGAGCTGATCACCGAGCACAACCGGCAGACCTCTAACTTCGAGATCATCGTCGCCAACGCGAGGAAGGCGCTGTCCCGCGATGAGCTGCTCCGCGCCCTGCCCGATTGGAAGACGAAATCCGCCGCGGTCTCCACCGCCACTGCCGATCAAAAGACTGCGACGGAAACCGCCAACGGCCTCAAGAGGCAGATCGCCGTGCTGGAGCAACAGGTGCGCCAGCACCGGCGCCCCGCCGAGGAGCTGAACAAGGAGCTGGCCTCCTACCTCGGGCGCGACGAGCTGCGCTTCGCCGTGGAGCAGAACGGCTACAAGATCATGCGCGGCGATCAGCCCGCGCTGCACCTGAGCGACGGCGAGCGCACGTCTATCGCGTTCCTGTACTTCCTGAAGTCCCTGAGGGCCACCGACTTCGATTTGGAGAACGGCATCGTCGTCATCGATGACCCGGTCTCCAGTCTCGACGCGAACTCCCTCTTCAGCGCCTTCGGCTATCCGTTCGACCCGATGGTGGCGTCGCTTGGCACGCAGACCGTGTTCGTGCTAGACGCCAACACCTGCCTGATCTTCACGCACGTCGAATATGCCAAAGCGCCCGACCGGCAAGACCTGACGCGCCTTCGCACGAACGCCCGGCACCAGGGCATGGGCATGGTGCGCACGGACGCGTTCATCCGCGACCGTCGCCTGACCCGCGACGAGGTGATCGCGATCAACCACCTGCTCAAGTTGCGCGCGAAGCGCTGCATCGCGGCCGCCCACAAGGATTGGCTTTACCCTGAGCGGCACTACCGTGGCACATGGGCCAAGATCGCCCAGGTGCTGATGCCGAAGTCCGACCTCTGGCAGTTCGGCGGCGAGATCTTTGTCGGCTACAAGGATGGCAGCTCCGGGTACTTTGACGAACACGGCCGCACGTCCAAGGCCCACGAGTTCCTGACCCGCAAGTCGCCGCGCAAGAACATCGCGGCCAACGACTACTGCGGCTGCGGCAGTGCGTACGCCTTCAAGGACTGCTGCCAGCGCCTGCCCCTCGCCGAGCGCCCGCCGTGGGAGGTCTACGGCCTGCGTGAGCGCAACCTGATGTTCTGCAATGTCGTCACCGGCATCCTCGGCATGCAGGATGGTGCGACCTGGGATGACGTGCGCCGCACCCTGAGCGACGACCAGGTCCAGCGCATCAACGGCGCCTTCTCGTCCCTCTGGCCTGACGACACCGACCTCGCCGCGCTGCTGCCGCGTCCCCATCCCAAAAAGCTGCGCTCGGTCTTCCTCGGTCTGGCCGATCCACGCACGGTCGAAGCGGCGGTGCTGGGCTGGCTGCCATATGTCGATGAGATCGTGCTCGTGAACCCGTTCTTCGTGGCGCGGAACTTGAAGCCCGAGTTCAGCCCCATCGACTCGCCCGCCGGCCACAAGATGCAGACGCTCAAGAACGTCCTGCTGCTGTTCAAGCTGGAGCGGTACATCCGTGCCGGCCTCGTCCATTTCGTGCCGGATCCCGGCGAGGTCTGCGCCCCTCTCGGCCAGCACGTAAGGCAAGTGTTGACCCGCCGCACTGCTGGGTGGAAGCCGCCCGATGGCGGCCTGCACCAACGGCTCAAGCTCGCCGAGGACGAGGGTCGCCGGATGATCCGG
>CAIQMJ010001094.1 GCA_903872875.1 uncultured Variovorax sp. | reverse complement strand
CCCGTATTCGCCCGGTATTCATTCGGCGGGAAGGGGCTCGAACTCGTCGCTTTGGACGATGGTCGCGCGCTCGGGCAGTCCCTAAAGTCATCCTGCCACGGACCTTTTCACGTCCGTGCGAACTCTTCCGCTGGAAACCGTCCTACCCATGAAACTCGATGACTCCATTGCCGCCGTGATCACCGGCGGCGCCTCCGGCCTCGGCGCTGCGACAGCCCGCCGCCTGGCGTCGCACGGCGTCAAGGTCGCGCTGTTCGACCTCAACGCCGAGCTCGGCGAAGCACTGGCCGGCGAACTCGGCGGCGTGTTCTGCCAGGTCGACGTGACCTCGGAAGAACAGACCGACCAGGCCTTCGCCAAGGCGCGTGCTGCCCATGGGCAGGAGCGCATCCTGGTCAATTGCGCCGGCACCGGCAGCGCCATCAAGACCGCGAGCCGCGACAGGACGACCGGCGAGATCCGGCACTACCCGCTCGCGAACTTCGAGCGCGTGATCCAGATCAACCTGATCGGCGCGTTCCGCTGCATCGCCAAGTCGGCCGCCGGCATGCTGTCGCTGGCAGCGACCGGCACCGGCGAGCGCGGCGTGATCGTCAGCACCGCGTCCGTCGCCGCGCAGGACGGCCAGATGGGCCAGGCTGCCTACACCGCCTCCAAGGCCGGCATCGCGGGCATGACGCTGCCGATCGCGCGGGACCTGATGGACGAAGGCATCCGCGTGAACACGATCCTGCCCGGCATCTTCAACACGCCGCTGCTCAACGCCGCGCCCGAGAAGGTCAAGGTCGCGCTCGCCGCGTCGGTGCCCTTCCCCAAGCGTCTCGGCGAGCCCGACGAGTTCGGCCAGCTGGTCGAGACCATGGTGACCAATGCCTACCTGAACGGCGAATGCGTGCGCCTCGACGGCGCGATTCGCATGGCCCCCCGCTGAGTCCGACACCCCCACACCCGAGGAGAAATTCCATGGCAGAAGCATTCATCGTCGCCGCCCAACGCACCGCCGGCGGCCGCCGAAACGGCCGCCTTTCGGGGTGGCACCCGGTCGACCTGTCGGCCGCCGTGCTCGACGCGCTGATCGACAGGACCGGCATCGACCCCGCCGCGGTGGAAGACGTGATCATGGGCTGCGTGAGCCAGGTCGGCGAGCAGGCGACCAACGTGGCGCGCAACGCCGTGATGGCATCGAAGCTACCCGAGTCGGTGCCCGCGACCTCGATCGACCGCCAGTGCGGCTCGTCGCAGCAGGCGCTGCACTTTGCGGCGCAGGCCGTGATGTCGGGCACCATGGACTGCGTGATCGCCGCGGGCGTCGAAAGCATGACGCGCGTGCCGATGTTCTCGCCCAACGAGCTGCCCCGCAAGGCCGGCCTGGGCGAATACACCAGCCCCGGCATCCAGGCGCGCTACCCCGGCGTGCAGTTCAGCCAGTTCACCGGCGCCGAGATGATCGCGCGCAAGTACGGCCTGACGAAGGAGCAGCTCGACGCCTTCGCCTTCGAGAGCCACCGGCGCGCCATTGCCGCCACGCGCGAAGGCCGCTTCGCCGACGAGATCCTGCCGGTCGAGGTGCGCCGCGCTGGCGTCGAGGACACGGGCGAGATGCACACGGTCGACGAAGGCATCCGCTTCGACGCGACGATCGAGGGCATCGCCGGCGTGAAGCTGCTGCAGGAAGGCGGTGTCATTACCGCTGCGAGCGCCAGCCAGATCTGCGACGGCGCCACCGGCGTGATGGTCGTGAGCGAGCGTGCGCTGAAGACCTTCGGCCTGACGCCGCTGGCCCGCATCCACCACATGACCGTGATCGGCCATGACCCGGTGATCATGCTGGAAGGGCCGATTCCAGCGACGCAGATCGCGCTGAAGAAGGCTGGCCTGCGGATCGAGGACATCGACGCCTATGAGGTCAACGAGGCCTTCGCGCCGGTGCCGCTGGCCTGGGCCCGGGCGATCGGCGCCGACCCGGCCCGGCTCAACGTGAACGGCGGTGCGATAGCGCTCGGCCATCCGCTCGGCGCCTCCGGTACGAAGCTGATGAGCACGCTGATCAACGTGCTGAAGCAGCGCGGCGGCCGCTACGGCCTGCAGACCATGTGCGAGGGCGGCGGCCTGGCCAACGTCACCATCGTGGAACGGCTCTGAGGCGCGCGCCGAGATGAGCGACTGACGGCATGAACGACAAGAATGGAGACAAGCCGCTGCTGCGCGTGGACGACGTATCCGTGCGTTTCGGTGGCATCGTGGCACTCGACGGTGTCAGTTTCGACGTGCGGCGCGGCGAGGTGCGGGGGCTGATCGGGCCCAACGGCGCCGGCAAGAGCACGCTGTTCAACTGCCTGTCGCGGCTGTACCGCTGCGACAGCGGTTCGATCCACTTCGACGGCCGGTTGCTGTCGGACCAGCCGCGCCACCGCGTGGCCGGCATCGGCGTGGGCCGGACCTTCCAGAACCTCGCGCTGTTCCGTTCGATGACGGTGCGCGACAACGTGCTGGTCGGCGCGCATTCGCATCATCACGCGGGCTTTCTGCGCGATGCCTTCCGCCTGCCGGGCGCGCAGAAGGCCGAGCGTGCCGCGCGTGCGCATGCCGAGACGGCGATCGAACTGCTCGGCCTGCAGCGCGTGGCGCACCGCACCGTGGGCGACCTGCCCTTCGGCACGCAGAAGCGCGTCGAGCTCGCGCGTGCGCTGGCCAGCGAGCCGTCGCTGTTGCTGCTCGACGAGCCGGCCTGTGGCCTGAATCACGAAGAGCTCAGCGGGCTCGGCGAGTTGATCCTCGACATCCGCACCCGGCTGAACCTCACCGTGCTGCTGGTCGAACACCACATGGGCCTGGTGATGGGCGTCTGCGACCGTATCGTCGCGCTCAACTTCGGCAGGAAGATCGCCGACGGCACGCCGGCCGAGGTGCGCCGCCATCCGGAAGTGATCCGCGCCTATCTGGGCGATGAAGAGGGAGTTGCGGTATGACCCGCCTGCTTGAAGTGCGTGGCCTGACGGCCAGCTACGGCGCAACCAAGGTCCTGCACGGCATCGACCTCGACGTCGACGAAGGCCTGATCACCGCACTGCTCGGCGCCAACGGCGCGGGCAAGACCACCACGTTGCGCGCGATCTGCCATTTCCAGGTCCGCACCGGCGGCTCGGTGAGTTTCCGCGGCGAGCGCATCGATGCCAAGTCGACCGAGTACATCGCGACGCGCGGCGTCGGCCACGTGCCCGACGGGCGCGGCACCTTTCTCGGCCTGAGCGCCGAAGAGAACCTGCGCCTGGGCTGCCACGGCCGCACCGACAAACGTGCTGCGGCCGAGGATATGGCGCGCATGTACGACTACTTCCCTCGCCTGAAGGAACGCCGCGCCCAGCAGGCCGGCACGCTGTCGGGCGGCGAGCAGCAGATGCTGGCGAT
>CAIQMJ010001093.1 GCA_903872875.1 uncultured Variovorax sp. | reverse complement strand
GAGATGATGTATTTCCTGCGCGACAAGGGCACCGGCCGTCAGTTGCTGCAGCCCAAGGGCGCGGTCTTCCCGGTCGACTTCGCGCGCATCGAGCAGTTCCCCCATCTCACGCAGGCGCTGGTCCGGCGCGGCTGGAAGGAATCCCGCATCGCGGGCTTCCTCGGCGAGAACTGGCTCAGATTCTTTTCCGACGTCTGGGGGCGCTGAGCGCCCGTTCCCCACGCATCTCGATTCCCCACCGCTCAACGACAGGAGTTCCGCATGGACCGCAGAAGCTTTTCGATCGGAGGCGCCCTGGCTTGCGCCGCCGCCTTGCTCCCCCAGACGCAGGCCAATGCAGAGGCCCCGTCGCAGCGTCCGCTGAGGATGCTGGTGGGCTTCCCGCCCGGCCCGGCCGGATTCGATTTCGTGGCGCGGCAGATCGCCGGGCAATTGCCGGATCTGATCGGACGCCCGGTGGTCGTCGACAACCGGGCGGGCGCGTCCGGCCGCATCGCGCTGGAGGCTCTCCGCAGCGCAAAGCCCGATGGCGAGACGCTCATCCTGTCGTCGCAGAGTCCGATGACGATCTTTCCGCACATCTACACGAACCTGCGCTTCGATCCGGCGAAGGACTTCACGCCGATCACGCGCGCAGTGACCTTCGACTACACCGTCACGGTCGGTCCTGCCGCACCCGTCAACAACCTGGCGGAATTCGTCGACTGGCTCCGAAAGAACCCGAGCAAGGCGATGTTCGCATCGCCGGGCAATGGCACCACGCCTCATTTCATCGGCGAGGCGCTGCACCAGAAGCTCGGCATCCCCGCGGTGAATGTCGCCTACAAGGGTGGCGCGCCCGCAGTGCTCGACCTGATGGCCGGGCAGATCCCGGTGCAGTACGACACGGTATCGGCTGCGATCGAGCAGCACCGCGCAGGCAAGCTCAAGATCATCGCGACGCTCGGCGGGCAACGCTGTCCGCTGCTGCCCGACGTGCCGACGCTGAAGGAGTCGGGCATCGACCTCGAGATCTACGGCTGGTGCGGCGTGTACGGACCGGCGGGCATGGACCCTGCGCTGGTGGCGAGCTACAGCAGGGCGATCGCCACCGCGCTGCAACGCGACAGCGTGAAGGAGGCGCTGGAACATGTCGGCATGTTCCCGGCGCCGACGACGCCGGCTGCACTGGCCGAATTCCAGCGCCGCGAGTACGAGATGTGGGGGCCGGTCATCAAGGCATCGGGGTTCAAGGCCGAGAGCTGACGGAGGCCGGCGTCGCCAGCTGCGCCTTGAGGATCTGCAGGGGCCGGGATCGTCATTGCGACGCTCCGGGCAGGCCGATCCGTATGGCGCGGGAAAAATCGGTGGCACCGGGCGTCGTGTCGAATGCGATGGCGCGGTCCGTGATGCGTCCGCCGCTGCGCAATGCCGCCATGTCGTATCCCGGCACGAGGCCGCCGACGTCGTGCAGGTACTCGGGCAGGTAGCCCGACGCCAGCAGGCGGTAGTCCATCGGCAGCCCGGGCACGATGTGCCTGGCCAGCGCATAGACGATGGTGGTGCAGTTGGCGGTGAGCGTGTTGTAGAAGCTGGGTGCACGCACGAGCGAATCTGCTTCGCCGAGGTAGGCCATGAACAGCGAGCGCATGTCGGGTTGCGACAGGCGCACGCGGTACAGGTAGACGTCTTCGCCGCGCACGTTGGTGCGCACGCGCAGGATGTCGTGCTCGTCCGCCGCGATGAGGCTGGTCTCGAACTGCTTGAAGAAGCCGCCGATCGACGAGAAGCTCTCGCCGCGCTCCTTGCGGATCTCGATGGAGAAGGTGACGAAGCGCCCATCGTCGAAGCCGAAGGACACGAGCGTGTGGGCTATCGCCGGGCCCGTCCAGTACGACACCGCCACGTCGACCGAGCGCAGGCGCTGGAGATCGTAGCTGCGCGACTCCCACCGCGGGGTGTAGTCGGTATCGCTGCGCCAGTCGAAGTTCCGCACGTTGCCGAGCGTGACGCTGCTGCCGTCGACCCGCGCGCTCAGCTGCTGCGACACGTCGTCGGCCCACACGCGGTTCTGCGAAGGAAGAATGGTGGCCCACCATGCCAGCAGCAGCGCAAAGGCCACCGCGTAGCAGAGCAGTGCGCGCGCGGCGCGTCCGCGCCACTGCAGCACGATCGCCGCCAGTCCGCCCGCAGCCCACAGCAGGCCCGCTGCGATCTTCAAGGGTGGGCCGACGGGCAACTGGTACCACAGCGCGAGACACGCCCACGCCGCGGAGATCAGGACGACGAGCGACGCGACAACGCGGCTGGCCACGGACAGGATTCGTGGGGGCATGGGGTAGCGTATCTCGGGACGGCGCCTAGCGCGCCGGCATCGCTGCCGGGCGCGACTGTCGCCAGATCGTGTAGATGCCGGAGCCGGCGATGAGCGCCCCGCCGATGAAGGTCGCCACGGTCGGCAGCTCTCCGAAGACGCCGTATGCGATCAGCACGGACCACAGCATGGTGGTGTACTCGAAGGGCGCGATGAGGGACGCCTCGGCATGCCGGACGCTGAGCGCCATCAGCGTCTGCCCGATGCCGCCGAAGATGCCAGCGCCGATCAGAAGCGCCAATTGCGGGCCGCTGGGCATCTTCCAGCCCAGCACGATGGTCAGGCCCCCGATCACGGTGGTCAGGAGCGAAAAATACAGCACGATGGAGCCCGGCTTCTCGGTGCGGCTCATCCTGCGGATCTGCACGGCGGACAGCGCCGAACCGCAGGCGCCGGCGAATCCCAGTGCGGTTCCGATCCACACGGCGGTGCCCATGCCGTCCCGGCCGGGCCCCGCGGACATCAGGTGCGGCGAAAGCACGACCAGCACTCCGACAAATCCCACCAGCACGCCCAGCCATCGGTCGCCGCGCACATGTTCCTTCAGGAGCACGGCCGCCAGCACGACCGTGAGCAGCGGCGCGGCATAGCCCAGCATGACCGCGTCGGCCAGCGGTAGGTACGCCAGGGCAAGGAAGTTCAGGAACATCGCGCAGCTGCCCGAAATGCCTCGCAGCAGGTGGCTGGTCACGCTGTGCGTCCGGATGAGCGAGCGCACGTTGCCCTGGTAGCGAAGCCAGAGGAAGAGCGGGATGAGCGAGATGAACGAGCGGAAAAAAACGACTTCGCCAGTGGGGATGGCGCCCTCCAGCGCCTTGATGCACGTCGTCATGAAGGTGAAGCTGAGGGCGGAAAGTACCTTGATGTAGATACCGGTTTTGGGCGAACTCACGGACATGTTCCTGACTCGGGCGCATTGCGCGGAATGCGGGCAGGTTAGCCAGCAAGGCGGCTGAACGCCAAGAGGACATCGCTCTAGGCCCATCCGATTCGCTTATGGATGAACCGGTGGATGCAGGCTGCGCAGCCCATCACGGATTGCGATCCGGCGAGCCGGGCTTCGACACCCCTTCGCATATCCGCAAGGCGGGCAGCGAAGCCATCGAACGTGCCGGAGACGCCATACGCCGGTGGCAGGAACGCTGGCCCTGCGCAAGGCGATCAGCGCCAGGCTGCGGCGCGACAACGGCCTGGATGGAAATCGACTGGCGCTTGCGTGCCGAAATCTCACGCGTGCGCCAGTTCCGACCTGATGACCTCGGCGAGGGCTTCGGCCGCTGGCGACAACGACCTGCCGCGCTTCGTCACCAGGGAAATGTCCCGCGAGACCACCGGACCCCGAAGCGTCCTCACTACCAGATCCTTGTGCTGCGACGCGCGCGCGTACGCCGTCGGCATGATCGAGGGGCCTGCGCCGGCCTGGGTCATCCACAGGGCCGTGGACAGAAACGTCACCTCGTTGGCGACATCGAGCATCACGCCTGCCTGCGCAGCAGCACCATCGATCATCTGGCGGATTCCGTAACCAGGCCGGACCGTCATGACCGCCACGTGCTTGAGGTCGGCCCAGCGCACATTGGCTCGTGCCATGAGTGGGTCGTCCTTGCGGCACACGAGCGCCAGTGCGTCACCCATGACCCGTTCGGTGTCGACGTCCGCAGCCGCACGCTCGGGCGTGCCGAGCCCGAGGTCCACATGCTCTCCCACGACCCGTGAAACGAACTGGTCCGGAGCACAGTCGTCGATGACGACGCGAATCTCGGGGTAGAGCTTGCCGAAGCGCTGGACCACGGCAGGAAGCAGGATCTCGCCAAGGGTCGGCGTGACGGCGAGAGAGACGCGGCCGCGTCGAAGCAT
>CAIQMJ010001092.1 GCA_903872875.1 uncultured Variovorax sp. | reverse complement strand
GGTGAAGATCAGCGACGTGGAGGTCGACCAGTTCATCCTCGATCAACGCAGCGGTACCAATGCCGCGGCACCTCAGCAGTTGAATCTGGCGCAGGTTCTGATCGGCGTGCCTGAGAACGCCACGGAAGCTCAGATCGCCGCGTTGCAGCAGAAAGCCCAGCAGGTTTCGCAGCGCGCTCGCTCCGGCGAAGACTTCGGCAAGCTCGCGCGCGAGTTTTCGGACGCGCCGGACAAGGCGAGCGGCGGTGTGCTTGGCTTGCGCAGCGTTGATCGCTATCCGCCGCTGTTCGTTGATGCGACGCAGTCGGTCGCAGTGAACGGCGTGGCTGGCCCGATCCGTTCCGAAGCGGGCTTCCATGTGCTCAAGGTGTTGGCCAAGGGCGATACCGGCGCCGCCGACGGCGTCGTGGTTCAGACGCAGGCGCGCCACATCCTGCTGCGTACGGATGCCAAACGGACGACGGAGCAGGCCGTGGCCGAACTCGCCGAATTCAAGCGGCGCATCCAGGCCGGCAACGCGGATTTTGCGTCGCTGGCACGTGACAACTCACAGGATGCTAGCGCTAAGAGTGGTGGTGATCTGGGCTGGACGCGCGCTGGCCAGTTCGTGCCCGAGTTCGAGGAAGTACTGGACCGGCTCGCGCCAGGCCAGATCAGCGATCCGGTGGTCTCCCGCTTCGGCGTGCACCTTATCCAGGTAACGGCCCGCCGTGAAACCAAGCTCAGCCAGGCCGAGCAGCGCGAGGCCGCGCGCGCCGTGTTGCGCGAGAAGAAGGCGGCCGAGAGCTACGACACGTGGGTGCAGGAGGTGCGCGCGCGCGCCTACGTCGAATACCGCGACCCGCCGCAGTCCTGAGCATGCAGACGCTTCGCCTGGTCGCTTTCCTGCACACGATGTACGGAGGCCGGCCATGAAACACGTTGCGCGCAAGCGCTTCGGCCAGCATTTCCTGTCGGATGCCGGCATCATCGACGCGATCGTGAACGAGATCGCGCCGAAGCCCGGTGATGCCATGGTGGAGATCGGACCCGGTCTCGCAGCGCTCACACAGCCGCTTGTCGAACGGTTGGGGCATCTCACCGTGATCGAATTGGACCGTGACCTGGCGCAACGCTTGCGCGCACATGATCAGCTCGAGGTCGTGGAGTCCGATGTCCTGAAAGTTGACTTTGCTGTGCTTGCCGCCAGGCTCGCACCGCCGCCAGCGGCACCCATCCGCGTGGTGGGCAATCTGCCTTACAACATCTCCACGCCGATCCTGTTCCATTTGCTGGGCTACGCGCACTTGATTGCCGACCAGCATTTCATGCTGCAGAAGGAAGTGATCGACCGCATGGTCGCGAGCCCTTCTACGTCCGACTACAGCAGGCTCAGCGTCATGCTTCAGTGGCGCTACGAGATGGCCAATGTGCTGTTCGTGCCGCCTGAGAGTTTCGATCCGCCTCCGCGCGTCGATAGCGCAGTCGTCCGGATGGTGCCGCTCGCCGAGCCGCCAAAGCTCGATCCGGTGCTGTTGGGCGAGATCGTGCAGGTAGCCTTCAGCCAGCGTCGAAAGATTCTTCGCCATACCTTGGGCAAATGGCTAGATGCGCACGGATTCGCAGGCAACTTTGACATCCAGCGTCGTGCAGAGGAAGTGCCGGTATCGGAATATGTGGTCTTGGCGCAGACGGCGCTGCGGCCCGACTGG
>CAIQMJ010001091.1 GCA_903872875.1 uncultured Variovorax sp. | reverse complement strand
TGTCTCGCTTTCGCGACTCCGTAGAAAAATCATTGTGAATCTATAAACATAAGGACTGGTCGCGATGAATAAAGTTGCAACTATCGCCGGATATCCAAATCCGAACCATGCCCAATGCCACCATAGAGGATACAGTCTGGTGTCGATGTAATTGATTTTCTCAAACCATTTTCCTTCGCCGATCAGCACTAATATAAGCCGGAAATTGAGCGTTGCCCATGACAGAATAAATGCCAAATAAATCGGATTTATCAGCCGCTCTTTTAGGTTTGATCCTATTCCAGAGAATATATCTTTTAATGAGTCCATTGCTATACAAATTCTGTTAGGAGTCTATCAATTGGTTTTTGCACCGCGCTACCCACGGTTGTGTCGACGCATAGCCTGACTTGATTGTGAAACACCACTCGCCCGCCTTATGCGGGCTTTTTTTTGCCTGGAGAAACCATGAACCTGATCTTAAGACGCTATGACGCGCAGCCCAGTCGGACTTTCGGCGAGCTATTCGGACCTGACGGCCGTCGCATCTGCTACGTGCTGGAGGACGCCGTGCGCCAAGTCGACGGCAAGCCCGTGTTGAGCTGGAAAGTGCACGGCGCTACGGCTATCCCAACCGGAACATACCGGATCACATTGGAACAAAGCCCGCGCTTTGGACCGGACACCCTCACGGTGAACAGCGTGCCGGGATTCGTGGGTGTGCGCATGCATGCGGGCAACACCGAGGCCGACACGGATGGCTGCCCACTGCTCGGCATGACCGTCGATGCAAAGGGGGTCACTGGCGGCACCTCACGACCGGCGGTCGCCTTGGTCAAAGAGCTGGTGCGGCAGGCCGTCGCCGCCGGGGAGGCCGTCCTGATGGACGTTGTCAACCCATGAACCCGTGGGCTTACGTATTGGCCGCCAGCTTGTTGGTCAATGGAGTGCTGGGCCGGGTCTATCTCGGGAAGCGCGACGCGGCGACCTTGGCGGCCGAGCAGCGCGACGACGCGCGCGGACTGGCCAGCGCCTGCAGCGACGCAACGGAATGGTCAGCGCGTCGCGTTGTGTGGGCTCTCGCTCACGGCCGACTGCCGAAACGCACCCTCCGCATTGCTGCCACCTGCGGCAATGACCTGTGCGTGCACCCGGACCACGCGGCAGAACGCTCTCGTGCGTTCGAGCTCAAGGGACTGAAACGCGACCTCGCCTTCAAGGCAAGGATTGCGGCGACGAAGCGGCAGCAAGCCGGAACGCCTCCCGCGGCCGTGGCATTCGTGCGAGCCAGCTCGAGCAGCCACGCCCAGGCAGCGCGCGAGACCGGGCTGACCCAGCAGATGGTCTCGAAGATCCGCTCGCACGATCGCTGGCGGAACTACCGCGACCCGTTCGCAGCATGGGGGTGCTGATGGGCATTCAACCGACGACGCAGCTGCGCTGCAGGTCCAACGTCATCGCGCCGAGGTGACCACGCTGATCCGCATGCGCAACGAGCGTGGATCGAAGTGGCTAGCGGCCTGGCTTGCTGACCCGAAGGTTGCCGGCCGGGCCGCTGCGCTGAAGGCCGACATCCAGTTGCAGTGGGAGAAAGGGAACAGGGGGCAGGGATGGATCGATTGACGCTCAGCATCCCAATGCGCACCGGCAACGGGCTGAACGACCGCGGGCACTGGCACCGCGTCGCGGAGAAGGTGAAGGCGCAGCGCCTGACGGTCGGATGGGCAACTGCTGCCGCTGAAGAAGCCCGCAGCGTTCCCCCTGATTGTGGTGCTGCGCCGCGTGGCGCCGAGCACGGGCCTGGACGATGACAACCTGCCGGGCAGCCTGAAGGCCGTGCGGGATTCGGTGGCGAAGTGGCTGGGCGTGGACGATCGCTTGCGCGACGTTGTGGGCTACGTGTATGAGCAGAAGCGCGGCCCGTGGGCCGTGGAGATCGAGCTCAAGAGCTGGGTTCCAGGGTGCGCTGAGGGCGTGCCAGCGTGAGTGAAACATCGCCGCCCTTCCTCTCGTCGGACATCGTGCAGAGCAGCCTATCGCCACCCCACATGCACACAACGTGAAACCTCAGCAGATTCTCGATCCGATCCACCCACTCAGTGATGGGGCGTCCCCAGTCAATCACAGCTTCCTGCGCACGGAACGGATTCCACACGTGCAAGCGATCACTGCAGAGATCGTAGAGCTCAATGAAATCATCTTTTGTGAACGCGTCCAGATGTCCGATGGAAATGTGCGTTCGCGGTCCTCTTTCGGTGACATCTCCTGCGAGCGGAAAAAACTCCGGGTGAAGGATTTCTAGTTGAGCGAGCAACTTTTTGGCGTAATGGAAATTGACGAGGCTGCCATCCCTCGTCATTTCTCTAAGGCGGTTTTGGTTTGCCACCAGAGACGAGAAGACGAGCAACTCCAGCACCTTACGCAGTTGCAGCGCGATGCCCTCGAGTTGGACTATTTGTCTGATGCCGGCAAGGTCCATGTCGAATGCTGGACTGGCCGTCATTTCGCGGAGAACTGCGACGCGCCCCTTTATTTCGCGCATTTGGGCCATGTAGCGCTGAGCCATGCCCTCGATGTTCATCACCACGATAACTTCCTTAGTACTCGATCCATCATCATGCCGCGCGCAAGCTTGCTTTTGGAGGCACTTTGAGCAGCGTCGTTCTCTACCGCGGCGCCGACGGCAAGCTGGCGGGCGTTGACGACAAAGCCCACCGGCAGTTCGACAAGTTCAAGCGCACGGTGGCTTCCATGGAGGTCGGCGACACGCTCCGCTTCCAGTTTCGCCTGCCGCGCAGCCCGAAGCACCATCGATTCTTCTTCGCCAAGCTCCGCGAGCTGTTCGCCCGGCAGGAGACCTTCGAGCACGAGGACGACCTTCGCGCGTGGCTGCTGGTGGGCGCCGGCTACTGCCACTTCATCCCCGGCACCGACGGCCAACTCGTGGCCATCCCGCAGTCCCTGAACTGGGAGGCGCTGGAGGAGGCCGACTTCCTTGAGGTGCCTCGCCGACTGGACGCTTTCCTGTGGGAGCCCCGCGCGCGGCCGGCTGCCGCCGCCACCATGCTGCAGCGCTGGCTGAACGGCTTCAACGACACGGGCTCGCGCTATGCCGACCTGTTCGTCGACGGGCGCCTTGGCCCAATCAGCATTGAGGCTCTGCGCGCGTTCCTGCGCTGGCGCGGCGTCGACGGCGTGAAGGTAATGCTCCGTGCGCTCAACGGCGTGCAGGCGACGCGCTA
>CAIQMJ010001090.1 GCA_903872875.1 uncultured Variovorax sp. | reverse complement strand
GACCCTGGACGGAACATTCGACTCCGTTCCTGCACAGCGCGCATCCGCGGACGCCATGCTCGCGACCTTTCCCAAGGACACGCCGCTCATCGACAAATCGATCGTCGATGTGCGCAGCCATACCGTCCAGGTCGAGGTCAAGATCGTGGAGTTCAGCCGCAATGTGCTGAAGGAAGTCGGTTTCAACCTCTCCAAACTGGGCCCGAACAATCACGGGTTCAGCTTTCAGAGCACTTCGCCCAGCTCGGGTTCGATCGCCGATGCGTTTGCGCTGGCACTCGGCTTCGGAAAGGCCAACAGCGGGAGCGGCGCGTCGCTGACGCTCAGCCTGCTGGAGAGCAACGGCCTGGCCCGTGTGCTCGCCGAGCCGACCCTGGTGGCGATGTCGGGGCAGAGTGCGAGCTTTCTCTCCGGCGGCGAGTTGCCGGTGCCCGTACCCCAGAGCCTGGGTACGACGACGATCCAGTACAAGCCTTTCGGCATCGGGTTGACTGTGACGCCGACGGTACTGTCGAACGATCGCATCGCGCTCAAGGTCGCTCCTGAAGCCAGCGATCTCGACTACACCAACGCCATCAGCATCGACGGCGTTGCGGTGCCCTCCATCACCACCCGCCGCGCGGACACCGCGGTGGAACTCGGCGATGGCGAGAGCTTCATCATCGGCGGGCTGGTGAGTCGATCCACGATTTCCAACGTGGCCAAGGTTCCGTTGCTGGGCGATCTCCCCATTCTTGGCAACTTCTTCAAGCAGACCTCCTACACGATGAACGAAAAGGAACTCGTCATCGTCGTCACACCCCGCTTGGTCAGGCCCATCGCACGTGGCGTCGATCTCGCCGGCAGCCTGCCCGGCGCCTCGGAGCAACGCGACGGCCCGGTGTGGCGCACGATGATGGTCGGCGGCATCGGCGGCGGCAGCGTGCTGCCCGGCTTCTCCAAGTAGGGAGACGGGTGCCGCTCGTCCTGTCGCCATGAACATGCCCCGCAATCGCGCCCTGGGTTATGGCACCGACACCTACCTCTTCGCTTCCAGCAGCGGCGCCAATGTGTCTTGGCTGTTGCACGCGCTGCAGCGCAGCGGGACGGTCGTGCCCGTCACGCTCAATGCAGAAGTGCTGGACGAGCGCATCGCCGCGCTCAATCCACAGGCGGTCTTTCTCGACTTCTCCGACGACCAGTCCGCCGTCGCAGCCGAGGTCCACCGGCAACTCAAACGTGACTGGCCGGCAGTCGCCATTCTGGGCACCGGCGCTGCATCGCAGCCCGCGACCATGCTGACCGCGTTGCGCGCCGGCGTGGACGACTTCGTCGACACGGCCGCATCGCCCGACGACGTGACGGGCACGCTGACGGCGCTGCTGGAACGCCGCAGCGCGCAACAGTCCGGCACACGCGGGCGGACCATTGCATTGCTCGGCGCACGCGAGGGGTTGGGCGTGACGACGCTCGCAACCAACCTTGCACTCATCCTGCAGGACCTGCTGAAGCGCCCGCCGCTGCCTGCTTCGCCAGCGGCCGAGAACGTGCGTGGCGTCGCGCTGCTCGATCTCGGACTGCCCGCACGCGATGGCCTGCTTTACTTGGACACGCAAAGCGATTTCAGCTTTGTCGATGGCGTGCGCAACCTGCGCCGTTTCGACCAGACCCTGGTGCAGACGGCATTGGGTCGCCACACGAGCGGCGCTGCTGTATTGCCATTGCCATCGACCCTGTCGCAGGTGCGCGAGATCTCGCATGCGGACTCGGTCACGCTGATCAAGCGCCTGGCCGATTTCTTCGACTTCCAGATTGCCGACCTGGGTGGCTTCTCGACCATCGACTTCATTGCGCAGACCGTGATGGAAGCCGACAAGACCTGGGTCGTCTGCGACCAGAGCATCGGCGGCATCGTCTCGACCGCCAACCTGCTGCGCGATCTGGCGTCGCGCGGACTGGAGGCGCAGCGCTTCTCGCTGGTCGTCAACAAGATGGACAACGGGGTCGGCCTGCCCGCACGCGACATTGCGGCGCGACTCGGCCTGACGCTGGCACATCTGCTGCCGTCCCGCCGCACGCCACTGGTGGCGGCTTCGAGCCGCGGCGAAATGCTGGCGCACACCTCGCGCAAGGACCCCTACGTGCAAGGTGTGCTCGGCATGGCGAAAGGCCTGTTGCGCGAGTACGCCGACGGCGCACAGATCGTCGCGCCACCTGAATCTTCCTGGAGCGCATTCATGGCGCAGATCACCGGCAAATGGAAAAGCGCGAGAGAAGGCTGAGCATGTCCACCGATATCGAATTTGCCGACGACAACGAGGCGTTCCGCAACTCGCAGCAGTTCCAGGACATCAAGAGCTGGACGCACGAGCATCTACTGAGCCGCATCGAAGAACTGGGCGCCGAGTTCGGACGCTGGTCGCGCGCGTCGATCCAGCAGTTCGTCGAACTGGAACTCGACAGCTTCGTGCGGCTGCAGCGTGTGCCTATCAACGACCGCGAGATGCAGCTGATCGCGGACGCGCTGACCAAGGAACTGGCCGGCTTCGGCCCGCTGGAAGACCTGCTGAACGACGCCGAGGTCGAGGACATCCTGATCAACGGCCACAAGCAGGTGTATGTGTCGCGCCACGGCGTGCTGCAACGCGAATCGCTGCGCTTCACCGATGAGGAACACGTGCTGCGCATCGTGCGGCGCATCCTGGCGCCGCTGGGTCGACGACTCGATGAAGCCAACCCGATGGTGGATGCGCGGCTGCCCGACGGCGGCCGGATCAACGCGATCATCGAACCCCTCGCGATCGACGGCATGTCGGTGTCGATCCGGAAGTTCCGCAAGGACCCGCTCAAGCCGTCGGACCTGGTGCAGTTGGGCACGTTCGATCAGACCATGGCGCAGTTGCTGGAGATCGCCGTGAAGGCGCGCTGCAACATCATCGTGAGCGGCGGTACGAGTTCGGGCAAGACATCGTTGCTGAACGCGCTCGCCACGTTCATCCCGGAGACCGAGCGTGTCGTGACCATCGAGGACACGGCCGAACTGTCGCTCGGGCATGCGCACGTCGTACGGCTCGAAAGCCGGCCTGGCGGCTTCGATGGTGCGGGGATCGTGTCGATCCGCGATCTGCTGCGCAACAGCCTGCGCATGCGGCCCGACCG
>CAIQMJ010001089.1 GCA_903872875.1 uncultured Variovorax sp. | reverse complement strand
AGCCCGGCGACCTGGTGTGCCGCATCGGCCGGCCGCCGACCTACTGGTTCGGCGTGATCGAGGGCCTGCTGAAGATGAGCAACGACCGCGCCGACGGCACCTCGATGACCTACAGCGGCCTGCCGCCCGGCGGCTGGTTCGGTGAGGGAACGGCGATGAAGCGCGAGCCCTACCGCTACAACATCCAGGCGCTGCGCCGCAGCCTCGTGGCCGGCCTGCCGATCGACGAGTTCCATTGGCTGCTCGACCATTCGATCGGCTTCAACCGCTTCGTGATGAACCAGCTCAACGAGCGGCTCGGCCAGTTCATCGCGGCGCGCGAGGCGGATCGGCTCAACAACCCCGACGCACGGGTGGCGCGCAATCTCGCGGCGCTGTTCAACCCGGTGCTGTTCCCCGGGGTGGGCGGCATGCTGCGCATCACGCAGCAAGAGCTCGCCTACCTGATCGGCCTGTCGCGCCAGCGCGTGAACGAGGCGCTGCGCGCACTCGAGGCACAGGGCATGATCCGGGTCGAATACGGCGGCCTGCGCGTGATCGATCTCGCGGCGCTGCGCGGCAGCGTGGTGGCGCCTCCTTCCTCTCCTTCCTCGCGGCGTGCAGCGCGCGCCGACCTTTCCCTTTCTTCCAGCAGCTCAAGCGCATAGACACATGACCACATCGAAACACCTCAGTCTCATCACCGGCGCCTCGCGCGGCATGGGCCGTGCCATGGCCGAACAACTGCTGCAGTCCGGCCATGCGCTGGTCTGCATCTCGCGCAAGACCGACGAGGCATTGACAGTGCTGGCGCAGCAGGCCGGCACGTCGCTCGAACAATGGTCCTTCGACCTGGCGGAACCCGCCGCTGCCGCCGGGCGCGTGCGCGAATGGCTCGCGCAGCAGGACGGGGCCGCCTTCGACAGCGTTACGCTGATCAACAACGCCGGCACCGTCGGCCGGCTCGGCCCGCTGTCGGCTGCCGCGTCGCCCGACCTTGCGCAGTCGCTGCGCATCGGGCTCGAGGCGCCGATGCTGCTGACGGCCGCCTTCCTCGCGGCCACGCAATCGTGGCGCGGTGTGCGCAAGGTGCTCAACATTTCGTCCGGCCTGGGCCGCAACGCGATGGCCAGCCAGGCGCCGTATTGCGCGGCGAAGGCTGGCATGGACCACTTCTCGCGATGCGTCGCGCTGGCAGAGGCCGCGCTGCCGAACGGCGCGAAGATCGTCTCGCTCGCGCCCGGCGTGATCGACACCGACCTGCAGGTGCAGATACGCGGCACCGACGCCGGACTGCTCCCCGACCGCAGCCGCTTCCTGAAGCTCAAGGACGATGGGCTGCTCGATTCGCCTGCCACTGCCGCCGGCAAGGTGCTGGCCTATCTTGCACGCGCGGACTTCGGCAGCAAGCCGGTCGCCGACGTGCGCGACGTCTGAAGCACCCGACATGGCGACCGCACAAGCCATCACCACCGCCGACTACAAGCTGTTCCCGAATCCGCGCAACGTCCATCGCGTGGTGTTCGAGCACCAGGTGTTCGTGCCGTATCCGTACATGCTGATCGAGATGGAGAGCTACTACCTGAAGGGCCGCTACAGCCTGTTCGCGGCGCACCGGCTGTCCGACAACAAGTCGGGCCAGCTCGTCACTTTCGAGGACGCCGCGGACGAGGCGAAGTTCAAGGCGAAGTTCGTTCCGGACTGAGGCGGCGGCGCACATGACCCACTCGTCCGGCACCGTGCTGCCGGTGCTCTATTCCTTCCGCCGCTGCCCGTATGCGATGCGGGCGCGGCTCGCGCTGCTGGCGAGCGGCCAGCGCTGCGAACTGCGCGAGGTCGTGCTGCGCGACAAGCCGGCCGCGCTGGTCGCCGCATCGCCCAAGGCCACGGTGCCGGTGCTCGTGACCACCGATGGCATGGTCATCGAACAGAGCCTGGACATCATGCTGTGGGCGCTGCGGCGCAGCGATCCGTCGGGCTGGCT
>CAIQMJ010001088.1 GCA_903872875.1 uncultured Variovorax sp. | reverse complement strand
GCCGATCAGCGTGACCGGCGCAAAGGACTTGATCGGGTCGTACCCGATCTTCGGGTACAGGCTCACGTTGATGGCGTGCGAGCTGACCGTGCCGCCCAGCATCGTGTAGCCGTCCGGCGCTGCGCGCGACGCGACTTCCGAGCCGACGCTGCCGCCCGCACCGCCCTTGTTGTCGATGATCACCGAGGTGCCCAGCACCATGCCGAGCTTCTGGCTGATCAGCCGCCCGAGCACGTCGGTCGTGCCGCCGGCCGGGAAGGGCACGAGGTAGGTGATGGCCTTGCCGGTGGGCCAGCCGCCCTGGGCGAATGCGGGCAGGCTGCTCATGCCTGCAAGGGCTGCAGCGGCGGCGGATCGAATCAATGTTCTGCGTTGCATGTCGTGTCTCCAGTCGTTGTGAATCGGTCGGTGTTCAGGTCACCGGTGCGGGGTTGAAGAGCACCAGCGCGTTGTGCAGCTTCCAGTGCTCGGCCCAGGTCTTCTTCCTGCCGCTGGCCACCTCGAGCATCAGGTGGAACATCTCCCAGCCCATGTCCTCGATGCTGGCTTCGCCGTCGGCGATGCGGCCGGCGTTGATGTCCATCAGGTCGTGCCAGCGGCGCGCGAGGTCGCTGCGCGTGGCGACCTTGATCACCGGCACCTCGGCCAGGCCGTAGGGCGTGCCGCGGCCGGTGGTGAACACGTGCAGGTTCATGCCCGCGGCGAGCTGCAGCGTGCCGCAGATGAAGTCGCTGGCCGGCGTGGCGGCGTAGAGCAGGCCCTTCTGCTTCGCCTTTTCGCCTGGCGGCACCACGCCCGAGATCGGCGCACTGCCGCTCTTGACGATCGAGCCCATCGCCTTCTCGACGATGTTCGACAGGCCACCTTTCTTGTTGCCGGGCGTGGTGTTGGCGCTGCGGTCGACGCGCCCCTTGTCGAGGTAGGCGTCGTACCAGGCCATCTCGCGGATCATGGCTTCGGCAACGGCCGGCGTGGTGGCGCGCGAGGTCAGCTGGTCGATGCCATCGCGCACCTCGGTCACCTCCGAGAACATCACGGTGGCGCCGGCGCGCACCAGCAGGTCGGTGCAGAAGCCGACGGTCGGGTTGGCGGTGACGCCCGAGAACGCATCGCTGCCGCCGCACTGCACGCCGACCACCAGTTCGCTGGCGGGCACGGTCTCGCGGCGGCGCGCGTTCAGGCGTTCCAGGTGTTCTTCGGCCTGGCGCAGGATCGAGTCGATCATCGACATGAATCCGACGTGTGCGTCGTCCTGCAGGCAGACCACGTCGAGCCTCGCATCCGCGCTGGCACCGACGTCGGCGACGTTGCGTTCGTCGACCAGCGGGATGCTGCCCGGCGGAAGCAGGCGCTCTGGCTGCAGCTTCTCGCAGCCCAGGCTGATCACCATCACCTCGCCGCCGAAGTTGGGATTGAGGCTGATGTTGCGCAGCGTGCGGATCGGGATGATCGCGTCGGGCGCGTCAATGGCGACGCCGCAGCCGTAGCTGTGCGACAGGCCGACCACGTCGTCGACGTTCGGGTACTTCGGCAGCAGCTCGGCCTTGATGCGCTGCACCGCGAAGTCGACCACGCCGGCCACGCACTGCACCGTCTGCGTGATCGCCAGGATGTTGCGCGTGCCGACCGAGCCGTCGAGGTTGCGGTAGCCCTCGAAGGTGTAGCCCTCCAGCGGCGGCATCGCGGGCGGTGCCACGGTGGCGATCGGCAGGCCTTCGAGCGAGCGCGCCTCGGGCATCTCGAGCAGCCGCTCGTGCACCCAGCTCCCCGCAGGAATCGGCTTCAGCGCATAGCCGATCGGCACGTTGTAGCGCCGCACCGCCGCACCCTGGGGAATGTCGACCAGCGCGACTTTGTGGGCCTGCGGCACCTTGTCGACCAGGGTCAGGCCGGACGCGAGCACGGTGCCTGCGGGCAGGCCGCCATCGTTGGCGACGATGGCCACGTTGTCCGCCGCATGCATGCGGATCGTGAGGGGCGGGGAGGCGTGGGGCGCGGTCATTTTTTCGAAGCGAGTGGCACGTGTCTGGTAAGCACGGATCAGGGCAGGTCG
>CAIQMJ010001087.1 GCA_903872875.1 uncultured Variovorax sp. | reverse complement strand
TGACGACGTTCGACGGACCCGCGCGGGTCCGTTTTTTTTGAGACACCGGCTTCCTTGCCTTGATGCGCTCCCGAATCGTTTCCCGACCCCACCCATGATGCCTGTCACCACCGAACACCTCTTTGCCGATGTCGACGCATTCGCGTTCGACCGCGTCCTCGAACGCCTCGCGCTCGGCGTCCTGGCGGGATGCGCCATGGCGCTGATCCTCTGCTTTCTCGTGATTACGTTCGACGAAGACAAGCAGGCGGCCGCGCGGCCGCAGGAGGCGCAGCCGAGATCCTTCAGCCTGCTGACACCGCCGGCGTTGCCTGGCGATCCCGCGATCGCACCGATGACCGCGCACTGAAAGGACTGCGTCATGACCACGTCGCGTCCGCAGATGCACCTGGGTGCGTTCTTCTTCGGTGTCGGCCACCACCTGGCCGCCTGGCGCCATCCCGATGTCGACGCCGGCGCGGCGAGCCGGATCGAGGCGCTGAAGGAATGGGCGCGCATCGCCGAGGACGCCAAGTTCGACGCGATCTTCTTTGCCGACAACGTCGGCCTGCCGGGCCCGCCCGACGCCGCGGTCGCCAAGAACGCCCTCTGGTATCCGCTCGATCCGCTGATCACCCTGGCCGCGCTGTCGCAATCGACCACGCGGATCGGACTCGTCGCGACGGTCTCGGCGACCTACCTGCCGCCCTACCACCTGGCGCGCAAGTACGCGGCGCTCGATCAGGTGAGCCACGGCCGCAGCGGCTGGAATCTCGTGACCTCGGGCAGCGACTTCGAGGCGCGCAGCTTCGGGCTCGACCAGCAGCTCGGGCATGCGCACCGCTATGCGCGGGCCCACGAGTACGTGAAGATCGTCAAGGGTCTCTGGGACAGCTGGGAGGACGACGCCTTCATCCACGACAAGTCGGCCAACCGCTTCTTCGACCCCGCGAAGCTTCATCGCGTCGCGCATGAGGGCGAGCATTTCAAGGTGCACGGTGCGCTCCAGACGCCGCGGGCGCCGCAGGGCCATCCGGTGCTGGTGCAGGCGGGCTCTTCCGGCGACGGACAGGAACTGGCCGCCGCCACGGCGGAGGTGGTGTTCACCGCGCAGCAGACCGTGGAGGAGGCGCGTGCCTTCTACAAGGGGCTGAAGGGACGTCTCGCTGCTCATGGCCGCACGCCGGACCAGCTCAAGATCCTGCCCGGCATCTCGCCCTTCGTCGGGCGCACTCGGCAGGAAGCTCAGGACAGGTTCGACCAGCTCCAGGAGCTGATCGACCCGGTGCTCGGCGTCGGGCTGCTGTCGACCTTCCTGGGCAATGTCGATCTGTCGGGCTGCGACATCGACGGCCCGTTTCCGCAGGACCTGCCGGTCACCGAAGGCTGGAAGAGCCGGCAGGCGCTGTTCGCCAGCCTTGCGCTGCGCGACAACCTGTCGATCCGGCAGCTGTACGAGAAGGTCGCGGCTGCGCGCGGGCACTGGACCCTGGTCGGCACCGCCGAATCCATCGCCGACCAGCTCGAGCACTGGTTCACCACCGGCGCAGCCGACGGCTTCAACGTGCTGGCACCGACGCTGCCGCACGGGCTTCGCGACTTCGTGGCGCTGGTGATTCCCGAACTGCGGCGGCGCGGCCTGTTCCGTACCGAGTACGAAGGCCGCACGCTGCGCGAGCATCTCGGGCTGGCGCGGCCCGCACACCCGGCGCAGGCGAGTGCGCGCCGCGCATAGATCGAATCGTTGTTAGGAATTGACTTTTCAGTCGTTTGTATCGGCTGGGGCCCGGCCTAAAGTGGTCTATCGCCATCACGGCGAGGCCATCACACCTTCAACGACGGAGCTCTTTTCATGTCATCGGACGACACCCTTGCATTGCCTGAAGCGCTGGAGCAGGCCCAGGCCGCTGCGGCGCAACGGAACCTGCCCTATGCCGGAGGCGTGACGCCGCCGGTCGCATGGCAACTGGTGCAGCAGCGCGAAGCAGTGCTCGTCGACGTGCGTTCGGGCGAAGAGCGGAAGTTCGTGGGCCATGTGCCCGAGAGCCTGCATGTGCCCTGGGCGACCGGCACGGCGCTCACGCGCAACCCACGCTTCGTGCGCGAACTGGAGGC
>CAIQMJ010001086.1 GCA_903872875.1 uncultured Variovorax sp. | reverse complement strand
TCGACATCGGCGGCCAGCCGGTGATCGTGGTGCGCCATGGCGACGGCACACTGCGCGCGATGATGAACCGCTGCGCCCACAAGGGCTCGCGGCTGGTCAGCGCGCCCTGCGGCAACGCGGGCAAGTTCTTCCGCTGTCCGTACCACGCCTGGACCTTCAAGCTCGACGGCGCGCTGCTCGGCATGCCGCTGCGCAACGGCTACGAAGGCACGCAACTGCACGAATGCGAAACTGGCAAGGGCCTGACGCCGCTGCGCCACCTGCGCACGCACCGCGGCTTCATCTTCCTGAAGATCAACGACGCCGGCCCGGACTTCGACGACTACTTCGGCGACTCGCTGAGCTCGATCGACAACATGGCCGACCGCTCGCCCGAAGGCGAACTCGAGATCGCGGGCGGCTGTCTGCGCTTCGTCCACCAGTGCAACTGGAAGATGTTCGTGGAGAACCTCAACGACACCATGCATCCGATGGTGGCGCACGAGTCTTCGGCCGGCACCGCCAAGGCCATGTGGGCCGGCAAGCCCGCCGACGAGCCGAAGCCGATGGCCATCGAGCAGTTCGTGCCCTTCATGTCCGACTACAAGTTCTTCGAGGACATGGGCGTGCGCACCTACGACCATGGCCACAGCTTCACGGGCGTGAACTTCAGCATCCACAGCAAGTACAAGGCGATCCCCGCGTACGACGATGCGATGAAGGCGGCCTACGGCGAAGAGCGCACCGCGCGCATCCTGGCCACGCAGCGCCACAACACGGTGTATTACCCGAACCTCACGATCAAGGGCGCGATCCAGTCGATCCGCGTGGTCAAGCCGCTCGCCGCCGACCGCACGCTGGTCGAGAGCTGGACCTTCCGCCTGAAGGGTGCGCCGCCCGAGCTGCTGCAGCGCACCACCATGTACAACCGACTCATCAACTCGCCCTTCTCGGTGGTCGGCCACGACGACCTGCACGCCTACCGCGAGATGCAGGCCGGCCTGCATGCGAGCGGCAACGAATGGGTCAGCCTGCACCGCAACTTCGACCCGTCCGAACTCGCGGGCGGCGAGATCACGGCCGTCGGCACCAGCGAGCTGCCGATGCGCAACCAGTACCGCAGCTGGGTCCAACGCATGACGGAAACGATGTGATGACGACCGCACCCGCCACGGCGCCGGTGACGCGCCAGGATCTGATCGACTTCGTGGTGCGCGAGTCGCGCCTGCTCGACGACAAGCGCTACGACGACTGGAACGCGCTGTTCACCGATGAGGCGTTTTATTGGGTGCCGCTGGTGCCCGACCAGGAGGACGGCGTCAACCACACCTCGCACCTGTACGAGGACAAGCTGCTGCGCGAATTGCGCATCGAGCGCCTGAAGAGCCCGCGCGCCTTCGCGCAACAACCGCCGAGCCGCTGCCATCATCTGCTGCAGGTGCCGGTGGTCGAGCGCTTCGATGCCGAGGCCGGCGAGTTCGCGCTGCGCACCGAGTTCCATTACGTCGAGGCGCAGGGCGACGAGCTGCAGTTTCTCGTCGGCAGCTTCATCCATCAACTGGTGCTGCGCGATGGTCAACTGCGCATCGCGCTCAAGCGCGTGAACCTGCTCAACTGCGATGCGGCGCTGCAGGCCGTGCAACTGTTCATCTAGCCCGCGCCTTGCCCATGCATCACACCGTTCATGCCGTCTTCTGTGCCACCGCGGCGCGCACGCCGGAGGCCGATTTCCTCTTCACCGAACCGGTCACGGCGCAGGCCTACGGCATCGCGCCCGGCGCGCTCCGTTGGGGCGATGCGGCCGCGCAGGTCGAGCGCCTGCGCGTCGCCTATGCGGCCGCCGGCTACGGCCACGGCCACCGCGTCGGCCTGCTGCTGGAGAACCGGCCGGCCTTCCTGCTGCACTGGCTCGCGCTCAACGCACTCGGCGTGAGCGTGGTGCCGATCAACGCCGACATGCGATCGGCCGAGCTCAGCTACCTGATCGGCCACAGCGAAATCGCACTGGCCGTCACGCTGCCGGAACGCGCGGCCGACTTGCTGGCCGCGGCAACGCTGGCCGGCGTCAGCGCCTTCGCGACCATGGCGGCCGACGATGTCGACGCCGTCCCGCCCGCGCGCACCGCCGCGCCGCGCGCCGCCGAGCCGATCGGCCGCGACACCGAATGCGGCCTGCTCTACACCTCGGGCACGACCGGCCGGCCGAAGGGCTGCATCCTGTCGAACGCCTACTACCTCTGGTCGGGCGAGTGGTATGCGGCGCTCGATGGCGTGTGCAGCGTGCGGCCCGACAGCGAACGCGTGATCACGCCGCTGCCGCTCACGCACATGAACGCGATGGCCTGCTCGACCATGGTCGTGCTGGTCGCGGGTGGCTGCCTGGTGCAGCTCGACCGCTTCCATCCGAAGACATGGCTGCAGAGCGCGCGCGAAAGCGGCGCGACCATCGCGCATTACCTGGGCGTGATGCCCGCGATGCTGCTGTCCGCGCCGCCGTCGCCGGCCGACCGCGACCATGCGATCCGCTGGGGTTTCGGTGCCGGTGTCGACCGCAAGCACCATGCGGTGTTCGAGGCGCGCTTCGGCTTCCCGCTGGTCGAGGCCTGGGCCATGACCGAGACCGGCGTGGCCGCCTGCATCATGGCCAACCGCGAGCCGCGGCTGGTCGGCACCAGCTGCTTCGGGCGGCAGGCCGACTTCCTCGAACTGCGGCTGGTCGACGAGGCCGGTGCCGATGTGCCCACCGATGCGCCCGGCGAACTGCTGGTGCGCTCGGCCGGTGCCGATCCGCGGCGCCATTTCTTCTCGGGTTACCTGAAGGACACAGAGGCGACCGATGAAGCCTGGGCCGGCGGCTGGTTCCACACCGGCGACCTGGTGCGGCGCGATGCCGACGGCAACTTCTTCTTCGTCGATCGCAAGAAGAACGTGATCCGCCGGAGTGGCGAGAACATCTCCGCGGTCGAGGTCGAGAGCGTGCTGAACCAGCATCCGGCGGTGAAGACTTCGGCCGTCGCGGCCACGCCCGATGCGGTGCGGGGCGACGAGGTGCTGGCGTGCGTGGTGCTGCGTGAGGACGCCGATGTTGTATCGCCCGAACAGACCGCTGCAAGCATCGTCACGCACGCGTTGGCGCAGCTCGCGTACTACAAGGCGCCGGGCTACGTGGCCTTCGTCGATGCGCTGCCGCTCACGCCGTCGCAGAAGATCCAGCGTGGGCAGTTGCGGGAGATGGCGCATGCGCTGCCGGGGCAGCCGCATTGCATCGACACGCGTTCGATGAAGAAGCGGCAGGGCTGAGATGTATCTTTCCGTTCTTTACTTGTCGTTTGGTGCGGTGCATCGCAGGGGCTGTGGGCGGGCACGCGCCGACGGCGTACTCCCCTCCGCGAATGTCCCCCGGCCTGCGGCCTCCTCCTTGATTTCGCTGCGGGGAGCACACCATCGACGCGAGCCATCACAGCGGTGGTGCATCAGCGGATATCTCACGCCGCTTCCCGTGCCGAGGGCATGGGGTGTCTCCCGCAGCGAAATCAAGGAGGAGGCGAAGCCGGGGGACATTCGCGGAGGGAGATACCCCGTGGCCTCGGCACGCGCCCCGAACAGCAACCCACCGAACGCAAGCCAGCACACAAAGAGGCGCGACTGCCGATGAAGAGTCCAAGACGCCGCCAGTCCTACGAAGGCGTGGCTGTCGCCGTGCCGGTGACCGTGCCCTACGTGCGCCATTCGACGCACGGCGCGCACTGGTTCCTCGGCCAGGCGGTCGATGCGCTGCTCAAGTCGAGCGGCCTCGACAAGTCCGCCATCGACGGCCTGTGCGTCAGCAGTTTCTCGCTCGCGCCCGACACCGCCGTCGGCGTCACCCAGCACCTCGGCCTGTCGCCGCGCTGGCTCGACCATGTGCCGACCGGCGGCGCGTCGGGCGTGATGTGCCTGCGACGGGCGGCGCGCGCGGTGCAGGCGGGCGACGCCGATGTGGTCGCCTGCGTGGCCGCCGACACCAACCATGTCGACTCGTTCCGCCAGACCCTCGGCGCGTTCAGCGACTTCGCGCGCGACGCCACCTACCCGTACGGCGCGGGCGGGCCGAACTCGATCTTTGCGTTCATCACCGCCAACTACATGCGCCAGTTCGGCGCCAGGCGCGAGGACTTCGGACGCATCGCAGTCGACCAGCGCAGCAACGCGCTGCTGAACCCGCACGCGATGTTCAAGAAGCCGCTGACGCTGGCCGAGTACATGGCGGGGCGGCCGATTTCCGACCCGATCCACCTGTTCGACTGCGTCATGCCTTGCGCCGGTGCCGAAGCCTTCCTCGTGATGACCGAGGAGCGTGCGCGCGACCTCGGCCTGCCGCATGCGGTGGTGTGCGGCGCCATCGAACGCCACAACGCGTATGCCGAAGACCCGGTGATGGTGCGCGGCGGCTGGGCCGTCGACGCCGACGAGCTGTATGCGCAGGCCGGCGTCACGCCCGCCGACATCGACTTCGTGCAGACCTACGACGACTATCCGGTGATCGTGATGATGCAGTTCGAAGGCCTGGGCTTCTGCGCGCACGGCGAGGGTCCGGCCTTCGTGCGCGCGCACGACATGACGCATGCGGGCAGCTTTCCCAACAACACCAGCGGCGGCCAGTTGTCGGCCGGGCAGGCCGGTGCGGCCGGTGGCTTTCTCGGCATGACCGAGGCGATCCGCCAGCTCACCGGCGCGGCCGGCCCGCGGGCCGTGAAGGACGCGGCGCTGGGCGTGGTCGCGGGCTTCGGCATGGTGACCTACGACCGCTGCCTGTGCACCGGCGCCGTCATTCTTGGGAGACCGCAATGAAGCGCGACGGCAACCTCCAAAGGGATGCGCGATGACCATGCCCCTGATGCGCCCACCGCGCAAGAACCCGGTGCTGCGCACGCCGCAGATGAACCTGCCGCCTTCGGCGCGCGGCCGCGTCGCGCTGGGCATCACGGCCGCCGCTGCGGAAGGGCGCTTCGAGCTGCAGGTCTGCGAGGACTGCGGCACGGTCCAGTACCCGCCGCGCGAGGCCTGCTGCAAGTGCCTGTCGCCGCAGTTGCGCTGGCGTGAGCAGGACGGCGCGGGCCAGCTGCTCGCGAGCACCACGCTGGACCACAGCAACGACATGTACTTCCGCGAACGGCTGCCATGGCGGCTGGGCCTGGTGCATCTGGACGCCGGCCCGACGCTGATGGTGCATCTGCACGGCGAGGTCGGCGATGCGCCCGCGCAGGTGCGTGTCGGCGCGCAGCTCGATCGCGCGGGGCAGGCGGTATTGATCGGATTTCCGAAGGAAGGGAGTGCCCATATGGCCGACGACAGCATGCTCAGGGAAATGACGAGCGACCCGAAATTCCGCAAGGTGCTGGTGACCGATGGCAAGACCGAGGTCGGCCAGGCGCTGGTGCGCGCGCTGGTCAAGGCCGGCGCCGACATCGTCTGGGTCGGCCATGCCGAGCCATGGAAGAAGACCGGCGGACTCGACGACATCGCGGCGCTGCCGCAGGTCACGCTGGTGCCGCTCGACCTGACCAACGGCCGCGCCGTGACCGAGCTGGCAGGTTCCATCGGCGGCAAGGTCGACATCGTGATCAACAACGCCGAGGTGCACCGCAGCTTCGGCATCGGCGCGCGTCGCGGCACCGACGTGGCACGCGCCGAAATGGACATCAACTACTTCGGGCTGCTGCGGCTGGCGCAGGAGTTCGGCCCGGCGCTCAAGGGCCGCTCGGCCGATGGCGCGACCGGCGCCACGGCCTGGGTCAACCTGCTGTCGATCTATGCGCTCAGCAACTTCCCGCCGCACGGCACCTTCAGCGCGTCGAAGGCCGCGGCGCACTCGCTCGCGCAATGCCTGCGCGCCGAGATGCGGCCAGCGGGCATCCGCGTGGTGAATGTGTTCCCCGGGCCGATCGACGACGAATGGAACCAGCAGATGCCCGCGCCCAAGCTCGCGCCCGCGACGCTCGCTAACGCGATCGTGAAGGCCTTGCGCGACGGTGTCGAAGACGTGTATCCCGGAGAAGTCGCCCAGGAATGGCTCGAACGCTGGCGCGACAACCCGAAGGTTCTCGAGCGCGAGCTGGCGTCCGGCGGCTGATGAAAGACAACGATATGAGCATGACGACCCAATCCCTGTCCGCCGCCCAGATCCTCGGCGGCCTGGTGGGCGCGCTGGCCAGCGGGCGCATCCGCGTGGTCGACCTCACGCAGACGCTCACGCCCGAGTTCCCGCAGATCGCGCTGCCGCCCGAAATGGGCCAGTGCTGGCCCTTCCGCATCGAGGAGGTGTCGAAGTACGACGAGCGCGGGCCGGGCTGGTACTGGAACAACTTCTCCTGCGGCGAGCACACCGGCACGCACTTCGATGCGCCGATCCACTGGATCTCGGGCCGCGACCTGCCGAACAATTCGGTGGACACGATCCCGGTGCAGAACTTCGTGGCGCCGGCCTGCGTGATCGATTGCTCGGCCGAAGCCACCGCCGACCCGGATTACCTGCTGACCGTGGCCGACATCGAACGCTACGAAGCCGCGCACGGGCGCATCCCGAAGGGCGCCTGGGTGCTGATGCGCACCGACTGGTCGAAGCGCCAGGACCCGGAGGCGTACCAGAACTTCGACGAGACCGGGCAGCACACGCCGGGCCCGGGCACGGAGGCGGTGCGCTTCCTGGTCGAGCAGCGCGACGTGCTGGGCTTCGGCTCGGAGGCGATCGGCACCGACGCCGGCCAGGGCTACCACCAGCGGCCGCCTTATCCCTGCCACTACTACATGCACGGCGCCGGCCGCTATGGCCTGCAGTGCCTGAGCAACCTCGACCTGCTGCCGCCCGCGGGTGCGGTGCTGATCTGTCCGCCGCTGAAGATCGAGAAGGGCAGCGGGAGTCCGCTGCGGGTGCTGGCGTTGATTGGAGCCGGGGCATGAGCGGCGAGAAGCACCCCGTTGCCGCCGTCACCGGCGGCAGTGCCGGCATCGGCAAGGCGATCTGCGAGGAGCTGCTCGCGCAAGGCTACGAAGTGGTCTCGCTCGCGCGCCGCAAGACGCCGATCGACCATCCGCGGCTGCACAGCATCGAGGTCGACCTGAGCGACCGCGCCGCCACTGCTCAGGCCGCGGCCGAGATGACGCGGCGCTTCGAGGTCACGACCGTGGTGCACAACGCGGGCGTGATCCGCCCCGCGCTGCTGCCCGACGTGAAGCTCGAGGACCTCGACATGCTGGTCGAGCTGCACCTGGGCTGTGCGGTGCAACTGGTGCAGGCGGCATTGCCTGCAATGCGCGCGCAGCACTTCGGCCGCATCGTGCTGCTGTCATCGCGCGCGGCGGTCGGGCTGGCGACGCGCACCGCGTATTCGGCGACCAAGGCCGGCATGCTGGGCATGGCCCGCACCTGGGCGCTGGAGCTCGCGGCCGACGGCATCACGGTCAACGTGGTCGCGCCGGGGCCGATCCGCACCGACATGTTCTACGACGTGGTCGAGGCCGGCAGCGACAAGGAGCGCGCGCTGGCCGCGTCGGTGCCTGTCAGGCGGCTCGGCGAGTCGGCCGACGTGGCACGGGCCGTGCGTTTCTTCGCCGACCCGACCAGCAGCTTCATCACCGGCCAGGTGCTGTACGTGTGCGGCGGAACCAGTGTCGGCAGCCTCGCGCTGTGAACCTTTTACTGCGCTGCGGGGCCAAGCTGGCCCATTTCTTGATGTAACTTCATCCTCCTCCTTCCACTTCCCAACCCGGAGCCTCTCGCCATGTCTTTCAAGCCCCTCAAGTCCCTCCTGGCGCCCGTCGCGCTGGCTGCGCTGGCCGCGTTGGCCGGCCCCGTCCTGGCGCAGGTGAAGGTCGGTGTCGTGACCTCCTCGACCGGCCCGACCGCGCTGGTCGGCATCTCGCAGAAGAACACGGTGCCGCTGCTGCCGACCAAGATCGGCGACATCACGGTCGAATACTTCTCGCGCGACGACGCCAGCGATTCGACCAACTCGGTCACCGAAATCAAGAAGCTCATCAGCGAGCAGAACATCGATGCGCTGATCGGCCCGAGCGGCTCGCCCAACGCGATGGGCGTGATCCAGTTCGTCGCCGAGGCCGGCGTGCCGATGCTCGCGCCGGTGGGCACCGCCGCCGTGGTGCTGCCGATGACCGAGCCGAAGAAGTGGGTCTTCAAGACCACGCAGAACGACGACATCATCGCCAAGGCGCTGGTCGACCACATGGTCAAGGCCAAGGTCAAGACGCTCGGCCTGATCGCGCTGAACGACCCGTATGGCGAGAACTGGGTCAAGGTGGTGGGCGAACTCACCGCCAAGAACGGCATCAAGATCGTCGCGACCGAGCGCTTCCTGCGCACCGACACCTCGGTCACCGCGCAGAGCCTGAAGCTGCTGTCCGCCGGCCCCGACGCGGTGCTGGTCGCCGCCGCCGGTGGCCCGACCGTGCTGCCGCAGACCACGCTGGTCGACCAGGGCTACAAGGGCCAGATCTACCAGACGCACGGTGCCGCGCTGCCCGACTTCCTGAAGCTCGGCGGCAAGAAGGTCGAAGGCACGATCCTGGCTGCGAGCCTGATGCTGGTGCTGCCCGAGATCTCGGACAGCAACCCGTCCAAGAAGATGGCCGTCGACTACATCGCTGCCTACGAGAAGCTCAACGGCAGCAAGCCTGCGACCTTCGGCGCGAACGTGTACGACGCCGGCCTGTTGCTGCAGAAGGCGATCCCGATCGCCGCGGCCAAGGCCAAGCCCGGCACCAAGGAGTTCCGCGCCGCGCTGCGCGACGCGCTGGAACAGACCAAGGAGCTGGTCGCCACGCAAGGCGTCTACAACATGACGCCGGCCGACCACAGCGGCTTCGACGACCGTGGCCGCGAGATGATCGTCGTCAAGGACGGCACCTGGAAACTGCTGAAGTGATGGACGGGTTCGCCGGAGCATGAACTTCCAGATTGCCGCGCTGCTGGGCCAGGATGGCATCACCAACGGCGCGATCTATGCGCTGCTGGCGCTGTCCATCGTCCTCGTTTTCACCGTCACGCGCGTGCTGCTGATCCCGCAAGGGGAGTTCGTCGCCTACGGCGCACTCACGATGGCCGCCGTCCAGGCCGGCCAGACCACGGGCGTGGTCTGGCTGCTGGTCGGCCTGTGCCTGGGCTCGGCCGCGATCGACGTCGCGCTGCGCCTGCGCGGCAGCGACCGCGCGCCGCCGCTGCGATGGCTGTTCGCAGCCAAATTCATCTATCCGGCGCTGCTCGTGGCGCTGGTCTACAAGCTGCCGTTGGCCACGATGCCGATGGCAGCACAAATTGCCTTGACGCTCGCGCTGCTGGTGCCGATCGGGCCGCTGCTCTATCGCCTGGTGTTCCAGCCGATCGCGGACGCGCCGGCGCTGGTGCTGCTGATCGTGTCGATCGCGCTGCACGTGTCGATGGTCGGCGTCGGCCTGCTGGTGTTCGGCCCGGGCGGCGCGAGCACCACGCCGCTGATCGACGCGACGCTGGAGTTCGGCAACATCCGCATCAAGGCGCAGACGCTGTGCGTGATCGGCGTGGCGCTGGCGCTGATCGGCGCGCTCTACCTGATGTTCGGCCGCACGCTGTATGGCAAGGCGCTGCGTGCCGCGGCCATGAACCGGAACGGCGCACAGCTCATGGGCATCTCGCCGGTGTTCGCCGGCAAGGCCACCTTCTTCCTGGCCACGCTGATCGGCGTGATGTCGGGGGTCCTCATCGCGCCCATGACCACGATCTACTACGACTCGGGCTTCATCATCAGCCTGAAGGGCTTCGTCGGCTCGATCATCGGCGGGCTCGTGAGCTACCCGTTGGCGGCCATCGGCGCCGTGATCGTCGGGCTGATCGAGGCCTTCTCGGCATTCTGGGCCAGCGGCTACAAGGAGGTCATCGTGTTCACGCTGATCATCCCGGTGCTGCTCTGGCGCTCGCTCACCAGCAAGCACGTGGAGGACGAGGAATGAAGAAGGGCCTTCTCGTCTTCATCCTGCTGCTGGCCGTCGCACCCTGGGTGGTGCCGCCGTTCTACGTCACGCTGCTCAACTACATCGGGCTGTACGGCCTGGTCGCGCTCGGCCTGATGTTGCTGACCGGCGTCGGCGGGCTCACCAGCTTCGGGCAGGCGGCCTTCGTGGGGCTCGGTGCCTACACCACGGCGGCGCTGTCGACCGGCGTGATCGAGCTGCCGGCGGCTTTCGCATGGAGCCAGCATTCGCCCTGGATCGCGCTGGCCGCGGGCCTGCTGCTCACGCTGGCGGTCGCGCTGATCCTCGGTGCGCTCACGCTGCGGCTGTCGGGCCATTACCTGCCGCTGGGCACCATCGCCTGGGGCATCAGCCTGTACTACATGTTCGGCACCTTCGAGCGGCTCGGCGGCCAGACCGGCATGTCGGGCATTCCGCCGATCTCGGTGTTCGGCTATCAGCTGACCACGGCCAACCAGATGTACTACCTGATCTGGGTCTTCGCACTGGTCGCTGCGCTCACCACGCAGAACCTGCTCGACTCGCGCCAGGGCCGCGCGATCCGCGCGCTCAAGGGCGGCGTGGTGATGGCCGAGGCGATGGGCGTGAACACCGCGCGTTCGCGCATGGTGATCTTCGTGATCGCGGCGCTGCAGGCCTGCGCCTCGGGCTGGCTGTATGCGCACCTGCAGCGCTTCGTCAACCCGTCGCCGTTCAGCCTGCAGTACGGCATCGACTACCTGTTCATGGCGGTGGTCGGCGGCGCCGGCCAGGTCTGGGGCGCGTTCCTGGGCGCGGGCGTGATCACCGTGCTCAAGCAGTGGCTGCAGGACCTGCTGCCCAGCCTGCTCGGGCGCACCGGCAACTTCGAGATGATCGTGTTCGGCGCGCTGCTGGTGCTGCTGCTGCAGCGCTCGCGCTCCGGTCTGTGGGGGCTGCTCGCGCGCCTCGCGGCCAAGGTGCTGCCGAAGCGCACGGTGCAACGCGCGCCGCCCACACCGGTTGCGTCGGCTGATCCGCTGCCGCGGCGCGCCATGCCGCCGCGCGGCGAGGTCGTGCTGCAGGCCAGGGCCGTGACGCGCCGCTTCGGCGGGCTGGTCGCCAACAATGCCATGGACCTCACGGTGCATGCGGGCGAGATCCTTGCGCTGATCGGCCCCAACGGCGCCGGCAAGAGCACGATGTTCAACCAGCTCTCCGGCGTCGACACGCCGACCTCGGGCGAGGTGCTGTTCCGCGGCCAGGCCATCACCGGCCGCGACTCGCGCGACATCGCTCGGCTGGGCCTGAGCCGCAGTTTCCAGCATGTGCGGCTGATGCCCGAGATGAGCGTGCTCGAGAACGTCGCGATCGGTGCGCACCTGCGTGGCTCGCGCGGCGTGCTGGCGTCGGCCTGGCGGCTCGATCGCGCCGAGGAGAAGCGGTTGCTGGCCGAGGCCGCGGTGCAGGTCGAACGGGTCGGCCTGAAGGAGCACATGTATGCCGACGCCGGCTCGCTGGCGCTCGGCCAGCAGCGCACGCTGGAGATCGCGCGGGCGCTGGCCAGCGACCCGTCGCTGCTGCTGCTCGACGAACCTGCAGCCGGCCTGCGGCTGCAGGAGAAGCAGGCGCTCGGCGAGCTGCTGCGCAAGCTGCGCGGCGAAGGCATGGCGATCCTGCTGGTGGAACACGACATGGACTTCGTGATGGGCCTGGTCGACCGCGTGGTCGTGATGGACTTCGGCCAGAAGATCGCCGAAGGACTGCCCGACGAGGTGCAGAAGAACCCGGCGGTGCTCGAGGCCTATCTGGGCGGGGTGGACGAATGACGACGGCGGCGCAAGTGGACAAGATTCTGGACGTGCGCAAGCTCACGGTCTCGTACGGCAAGGTGGACGCGCTGGTCGATGCGAATCTCAGCGTCGGCGCGGGCCAGATCGTCACGGTGATCGGCCCCAACGGCGCTGGCAAGACCACGATGCTCTCTGCCGTGATGGGCGTGCTGCCCTCGCGCGGCGAGATCGAGCTGGACGGCGTGGTGCGCCGATCGCCGCAGGTCGAGCAAATGGTGCGCGCCGGCATGACGCTGGTGCCCGAGAAGCGCGAGCTGTTCGCCGGCATGAGCGTGGAGGACAACCTCGCGCTCGGCGCCTTCGACCGCTATCGCCGTGGCCTGCGCGACCAGGCCGAGACGCTGGCCGAGATCTTCGTGCTGTTTCCGCGGCTGCAGGAACGGCGCGCGCAGCTGGCCGGCACGTTGTCGGGCGGCGAGCGTCAGATGTTGGCGATCGGCCGCGCACTGATGGCGCGGCCGCGCCTGCTGATGCTCGACGAGCCCAGCCTGGGCCTGGCGCCGCTGATCGTGCGCGAGATCTTCCGCATCATCGCGGCGCTGCGCGAGCGCGGTGTGTCGATCCTGCTGGTCGAGCAGAACGCACGCGCGGCGCTGCAGGTGGCCGACTACGCCTACGTGCTGGAGACCGGCGCGATCACGATGCACGGCGAGGCCGCCGAACTCGCGAGGGATCCGCGCGTGGTCGAGGCCTACCTGGGCTTGGCGGGCAAGCACCAGGACCGGCTGGCCGGCTGACACTCCTGCGGGGCAGCGCGATTGCAGAAATGACAACGAACTCCCTCTCCGCAACCTGGGTTGCACCCGCCGATCGCACACTGCCGCGCATGCTGCAGCGCCAGGCCGAACGTTTCGGCGACCGCCCGCTGCTGCGCATGAACGGCCAGCGCTGGCTGCACCGCGACACCGCACCGATCGCCGCTCGCCGCGCATCCGCGCTGGCGCAGGCCGGCGTGCAGCGCGGTGACCGCATCGCGCTGATGAGCAGCAACCGGCTCGAATTCCTCGAGGTGTTCCTGGGCAGCGGCTGGCTGGGCGCGGCCGTGGTGCCGGTCAACACCGCATCGATGGGTCCGCAGATCGGCTACTTCCTGGCCAACAGCGGCGCCGAGTTGCTGGTGATCGAGGCGCAGTGGTTGCCGCGCCTGCAGACCGCCGAACTCGGCCGCACGCGGCTTCGCGAGATCTGGGTGCTGGACGCGGAGGGCGGCGATGCATGGCCCGACTTCACCGGCGTCCAGATGCACGCCTATGCCGCCGACGCCTCGCTCGGCCTCGCGCCGCTGCCGCCGGCCGACGTGCAGCCCGGCGATCCGCTCGCGATCCTCTACACCTCCGGCACCACCGGCCCGGCCAAGGGCGTGATCAGCCCGCACGCGCAGTACCACTGGTGGGGCGCGAACAGCGCCGACATCCTCGGCGTCGGCATCGACGACGTGCTCTGCACCACGCTGCCGCTGTTCCACATCAACGCGCTCAATACCTTCGCGCAGGCCGCGCTGACCGGCGCCGAGGTGGTGTTCGAGCCGCGCTTTTCGGCTTCCGGCTTCTGGGCCGCGATGCACGCCTGCGGCGCGACCGTGGTCTACCTGCTGGGCGCCATGGTGCCGATCCTGCTCGCGCAGCCGGTGCGCGACGAGGAGCGTGGCCACCGCGTGCGTGTCGGCCTCGGCCCGGGCGTGCCGGCTGCCGCATCCGCCGCCTTCCGCGAACGCACCGGCGTCGCATTGATCGAGGGCTATGGCTCGACCGAGACCAGCTTCGTGATCGCGACCGCCCCTGGCGATCCGCCGCGCGGCGCGATGGGCCGGCTGCGGCCGGGCTTCGACGCCTGCGTGGTCGACGCGCAGGACGTGCCGCTGCCCGACGGCGAGGCGGGCGAACTGCTGCTGCGCGCCGACGCGCCGCATGCGTTCTCGAGCGGCTATTTCCAAATGGCGGACAAGACCGTCGAGGCCTGGCGCAACCTCTGGTTCCACACCGGAGATCGCGTGGTCCGCGAGCCCGACGGTACCTTCCGCTTCATCGACCGGATCAAGGATGCGATCCGCCGCCGCGGCGAGAACATCTCGTCCTACGAGGTCGAGCAGGTGCTGATGAGCCACCCCGCGGTGGCCGAATGCGCGGTCTTCCCGGTGCGCTCCGAACTGGCCGAGGACGAAGTGATGGTCGCGCTGGTGCCGCGCGCTGGCTGCGCGGTCGACCCGGCCGAACTCGCGCGGTTCTGCGAGGCGCGCCTGCCGTATTTCGCGGTGCCGCGCTACGTCGACCTGCTGGCCGACCTGCCGCGCACCGAGAACGGCAAGGTGCAGAAGTACAGGCTGCGCGAGCGTGGGGTGACGGCCGGCACATGGGACCGTGGGCCGGCTGTGCGCAAGCTCGCGGCGGCCTGAGGCGCGATCCATATCGACATGGCTGCCGACGGCGCGCCGCCACCCGATGCGCCTGTGTCGCAGCGCCCGTTGCAGGGTCTCGTGGCCTTCGTCACCGGCGCGGCGCGCGGCCTCGGCGAGGCGATCGCGCAGGGCCTCGCCGAGGCCGGTGCCCGGGTGGCGCTGGCCGACCTCGATCCCGCGGTCGATGCCACCGCCGCGCGACTGCGCGCTGCGCGCCATGACTGCATCGCACTGCGCCTCGACGTGCGCGACGAGTTCGCGTTCTCGCAGGCCTTCGACGCCGCCGTGGCGCGCTGGGGTGGCGTCGACATCCTGGTCAACAACG
>CAIQMJ010001085.1 GCA_903872875.1 uncultured Variovorax sp. | reverse complement strand
TGACGTTTACGTAAACGTCAATCGTACATGAACCTCCTCGAACGCGAACTTCAATACCCCCTCGGCGAGACATTGCCAGAGCCTGGCGAGACGATCGAAGTCGCTCCGGGCGTGCGCTGGGTCCGCATGGCGCTGCCTTTCGCGCTGAACCACATCAACCTCTGGCTGCTGCGCGACACGATCGACGGCGTGGAGGGCTGGACCGTGGTGGACTGCTGCATCTCCCACGATGCCTCGCGCGCCCAATGGGAGCAGGTGTTCGAGACGCAACTGCAGGGCATGCCGATCCTGCGCGTGATCGTCACGCACATGCACCCCGACCACATCGGGCTGGCCGACTGGCTGTGCAAGCGCTGGAACGCGCCGCTGTGGATGAGCGCGACCGACTACTACGTGGCACGCAACCTCACGCAACCGGGCATCGCCGACAGCGGTTCCGGCGGCGAGATCGCCGCGCGCTTCTTCGCATCGCACGGGCTGGTCGACCCGGGCGCGATCGACGCCATCGCCGGACGCTCGAGCTACTACCGCGACATGGTGCCGTCGCTGCCCGACCGCTACGTGCGCCTGCTCGATGGCAACACGGTACGCATCGGCGACCATGACTGGCGCTGCATCACCGGCTACGGCCACGCGCCGGAACACATCTCGCTGTACAGCGCATCGCTCAACGTGCTGATCGGCGGCGACATGATGCTGCCGCGCATCTCGACCAACGTGAGCGTGCATGCCGACGAGCCCGATTCGAATCCGTTGCGGCTGTTCCTCGACAGCATCGAGCGCTTCAATACCGAGGTGCCCGCGGACGCGCTGGGACTGCCGTCGCACGGCAAGCCCTTCTTCGGCATCCATACGCGCGTCGGCCAGCTGCAGTCGCACCACCGCGACCGGCTTGCCGAGATGATGGAAGGCTGCGCCGAGCGTCCGCTGAGCGCCGCGGAGGCGATGCCGCTGATGTTCAAGCGCCCGCTCGACCTGCACCAGACGACCTTCGCGATGGGCGAGACGCTGGCCCATCTGCACCTGCTGTGGCTGGCGGGCCAGTTGCGCCGCACGCTGGGCGCCGACGGCATCTACCGTTTCAACGTGCCCGCGGCGGGCTGAAAACGGGCCGCCTGGCAAGCCTGCGTGGGCTGTGAGATGCTCGCGCGCGCATGCACACACTGACCGAACTTCGCGCCGGCCGGCTCGCCGGCACCCGGCGGCTCGATCTGTCCTGCGGACTGACCGAATTCCCGCCCGAGATCTTCACGCTCGCCGACTCGCTCGAGATCCTGAACCTGTCGGGCAATGCGCTCGATCGCCTGCCCGACGACCTGCCGCGGCTGCACCGGTTGCGCGTGCTGTTCTGTTCGGACAACCGCTTCATGGCGCTGCCGGACGTGCTGGGGCGCTGCGCCGGGCTCGACATGGTCGGCTTCAAGGCCAACCGCATCCGCCATGTGCCGGCCGCGGCACTGCCACCCAGGCTGCGCTGGCTGATCCTCACCGACAACGACATCGCCGAGTTGCCCGACGAACTCGGCCGCCGGCCGCGGCTGCAGAAACTGATGCTCGCCGGCAACCGGCTCGCGCAACTGCCCGCCACGCTGGCCGGCTGCGCGCAACTCGAGTTGCTGCGGATCTCCGCCAACCGGCTGCCGGCGCTGCCGGAGGGGCTCGTGAGGTTGCCGCGCCTGGCCTGGCTCGCGCAGGCCGGAAACCCATTCGCCGCAGCGCATGAGGCGACAGCCCGCGCCGCGCATCCGGTGCCGGATGTGGAATGGACCGAACTCACGCTCGGCGAACGACTCGGTGAAGGTGCGTCGGGCGTGATCCACCGCGCGCAATGGTGGTCGGGCACGCACGCGCCGCGCGACGTGGCGGTCAAGCTGTTCAAGGGCGCGCTCACCAGCGACGGCCTGCCGCAGAGCGAAATGGCGGCCTGCCTCGCGGCCGGCACGCATCCGAACCTGATCGGCGCAGTGGGCCGCATCGTCGCCCATCCCGAAGGCACGCAGGGCCTGCTGATGCCGCTGGTCGATCCGGCCTTCCGCGTGCTGGCCGGGCCGCCGAGCCTCGATTCCTGCACGCGCGACGTGTACACCGCGGGCACCCGCTTCACCCCCGACGTCGCATTGAAGATCGCGACCGGCATCGCCGCAGCCGCCGCCCACCTGCATGCGCGCGGCATCCTGCACGGCGACCTGTACGCGCACAACATCCTCTGGAACGACGCGGGCGACGCGTTGCTGGGCGACTTCGGCGCCGCGTCCTTCCTCGACCCCGGCGACCACGCGACGGCCGAGGCGCTGCAGCGCGCCGAGGTGCGCGCCTTCGGCTGCCTGCTGGAGGAGCTGCTGGCGCATGCCGACGCGCACGCCGCCGCCGATGCCGACAGCGCTGTGTTGCGGGCGATCTCATCGCTGCAGGCACGCTGCTGCAGCGACGTGCCGCGTGACCGGCCGCTGATGGCGGACTTGCACCGCGAACTCGCACGGATGGCCCGAGCGCCCGCACGCCGATGACACGCCTCGCCCTCGCACTCTTCGCCTGTCTTGCGCTGCTGCTCGGCGGCTGCGCCAGCCTGCCCGACGGGCTGCAGGGTCCGCCATCGAAGGCCCTGCCCGCCGCCAGTGCAGCCGGCACCATGCTGGGCCGCATCGCCAAGACGGCGCAGCCCGACCCCGACCTGAGCGGCTTCCGCCTGATGCCCGGCGGCGACTTCGCGCTGAGCGCGCGGCTCGAACTCGCGCGCCGCGCCGAGCGCACGCTCGATGTTCAGTACTACCAGATCGAGGATGACGAGACAGGCCGCTACCTGCTGCGCACGCTGCGCGATGCCGCGCTGCGCGGCGTGCGCGTGCGGTTGCTGATGGACGACCTCTACACCTCCGGCGAGGACGAATTGCTGCAGGGCCTGGCCGCGACGCCGAACCTGGAACTGCGGCTGTTCAACCCGTTCCCGGCCGGCCGCGAGAGCCTGGGGCGCCGCTTCGGCGCGTCGCTGGTCCACTTCGAGCGCGTGCAGCACCGCATGCACAACAAGCTCTTCATCGCCGATGGCGCGATGGCGGTGGCGGGCGGACGCAACATCGGCAACCAGTATTTCCAGCGCACCCAGGGCGAGAGCTTCATCGACCTCGACACCTTCGTCGCCGGCGCGTTGCTGCCTCGGCTGGGCGAGTTGTTCGACCAGTACTGGAACAGCGCCTATGTGGTGCCGCTGCAGGCGGTCGCGCCGAGCGATGTGCCGCGCGACGAGCTGCAGCGCCGCTTCGACGCGATGACCGGCCCGGCCACCACCCCGGCACCGCCGCCGCCCGCGCCGAACGACCTGCTGGGCTACGGCCCGATCGTCGACGAACTGAACAGCGGCCGCCTCGGGCTGATCTGGACGCTGGCCGAGGCCTACGCCGACGCACCCGATCGCGTGGTCGGCAAGACCGCGTCATACCGCGGCATTCCGCTGCTCGACGTCGACAGCGTGCGCTACAACGTGGTCGAACAGATCCGCCGCGCGAAGCAGGACGTGGTGCTGAGCTCGCCCTACCTGATCCCCGGCCCGGCCGGCCTCGAGGTCATGCGCGAAGCGCGCCGGCGCGGCGTGACGATGAGCCTGATCACCAACTCGCTCGCCGCCACCGACGAGCCGCTGGTCCACACCGCGTACAGGCGCTACCGCGTCGACATGCTGCGCCAGGGCATCCGGCTGGACGAGTTGAGCTCGGCGCGAACCCGGCAGAGCGTGCGGCTCGGGCTGTTCGGCACCTCGACCGGCCGGCTGCACGCGAAGACGGCGGTGATCGACCGGCAGGTGCTATTCGTCGGTTCGATGAACTTCGACCCGCGCTCGGACGTGCACAACACCGAGATCGGGCTGATCATCCGCAGCAGCGAGATGGCCGAGCAGGTGATCAAGCTGCTGGAGGTGCTGAAGGACCAGGGCGCCTACCGGCTGCGGCTGGCCGATGACGGCCGCATCGAATGGGTCAGCGAGCAGGACGGCCGCGAGCGCGTGCTGCGGGATGAACCCGACTCGGGCTTCTGGCAGCGGCTGATGCTGGACCTGCTGGCGCCGCTGACGCCCGAAAGCCTGCTCTGAATCAGGGCGTCGGCGGCGCGAGGTTGATCGCCTCGACCTGCACCAGCAACCGCACGCGGTCCTCGAAGCCGAAGTTGATGCCCCAGGTCAGGCCCCACTGGCTGCGCAGGATGGTGGTCTCGAAGTCGCCACCGCAGACCTGCCGGTTGATCAGCGGATTGAGGTAGCAGTTGAAGCGGTTCGCCTTCAGCGAGATGGGAAGCGTCTTGCCCATCAGCGTGAGCTGGCCCGGCACCTCGCTGACCTTGTCGCCGGCAAAGACGATCCGCTCGGCCGTGAAGCGCGCCGTCGGAAAGTCGGCGACGTTGAAGAAGTCCTTGCTCTGAACGTGCCGGTTGAGCAGGTCGACGCCGGTGTTGATGGAGCTGATGTCCATCACGATGTCGACCCGGCCGCCGAGCCCGGTGTCGTCGATCTTCACGCTGCCGTCCTTGGTGCTGAAGCGCCCGCGGTTGGTGGTCGTGCCGTAGTGGCCCATCTCGTAGTTGACGAAGGTGTGGGTCGGGTCGATCACGTAGTCGGCGTTCTTGACCGGGCCGCCCGACGGCGCCGCGGCGATGGCCGGCGCGGTGTAGTCGGGCGCGGTCGGCACGGGGGCGACCGGCATCGCGGGTGCCTGCGCCTGCGCGGCGGACGCCAGCAGCGCGGCGGAAGTCAGGACCGATGCCTGCAGGACGGCGAGAAGTCGGGAGTTCATGGGTGTCTTGTCTCGGAATGCAGGATGGATACGAGGCGGATGATCGCTCAGGGTGTCGGGCTTCAGGCGGTCACAGCGGGCCGAAGCCGGCCAGCGCCAGCTTGAAGTGCACCTGCACCTCGTTGGCGACGATCGAGGTGTCGGTCCACTCGCCGTCGCCGATCTTGAATTCGAGCCGCTGCAACGCAAAGTCGCCGGCCGCGAGCGACGTATCGCCCGACTGCGTGATGGCGACCGGCACGACCAGCGGCTGCGCGCGCCCCTTCAGCACGAGCGTGCCGGCGACCTCGAAGCGGCCGCCGCCGAGCGCGCGGATTGCGCTCGACTGGAAGACCGCCTTCGGGAATTTCACGGCGTCGAACCAGGGCGCCTTCGGCAGTTCGGCGTCGCTCTGCGGCACGCCCAGCGAGGCGCTGGCCATGTCGATCTGAAGCGCCACGGTGCCGCCCTCGGGCTTGCGCGGGTCGAACGCGATCTGCGCATCGAAGCGCCCGAATGCGCCTTCGACCGGCACGCCCATCTGCTTGCTCACGAAGGCGATGCGGCTCTGCGCGGGCAGCAGGCGCGCCGGGGTCACGGCCGCGGCTGGTGGCACTGGCTTCGGCGCCGCGTCGGCCGGTGCGGCCCCGGCCGTGCCGGCCAGACCGAGGCAGGCGGCCAGACCGAGGGCTGCCAGGCCGCGTGGAAGTGGGGATGAGGACAGATTCATTCACGGCTTTCTGTTGCGCGGCGACGGCCACATGCGGGCTGCCAGACCGTCGCGGTCGATCCATTGGTGCTTGGCCACGGCCGCCACATGCAGCAGCACGAGTGCGGCCAGCCCGTACGCGCCGTAGCGGTGCAGCGGCAGCAGCGCGTCGGCCCAGGCCGGGTCGCGCGGCACGAAGTCCGGCAGCGCCAGCACGCCGAACCACACGACCGGGTAGCCGCGCGCCGAGGTGTAGGCCCAGCCGGCCAGCGGCACGCCGAAGAACAGGAGGTACATCGCGCACAGCGTCGCATGGTGCGCGGCGCGCTGCCAGCGCGGCATCGCGGCGTCGATGCGCTCACCCAGCGGCGGCGGCCGGTGCACCAGGCGCCACAGCAGGCGAAACGCGGACAGCGCGAGGATCGCGACACCAGCCCACTTGTGCCAGTTGTAGAGCCGCAGCCGCGTCACGGTGAAGGGCAGGTCGGCCATGTAGAGCCCGAGCGAGAACGACGCCGTGATCATCAGCGCCAGCAGCCAGTGCAGCGCCATGGCGACACGGCCGTACCGAGGAGCGCGCGTGGCACCCGGTGCGCGTGACACGTCGGCGGAAAGAGGAGGCATCGGGGGCTGTCTGTGCACGGTCGGCGGACCATCGGAACGTCAGCGAAGCATCGATCGTACCTGCGGCCTCGCGACGCTGGCACCTGTGCGACGGCATTGCGGGGCGCGGCCCACTAAGCTGCACAACCGACCGCCGTCCGAAGGCGGCATCCGACGACCCGACCTTCCACAGGATCCACAGGAGACAAACGCATGGACACCACCACTCTCTTCTCGCTCAAGGGCCGCAGCGCGCTCATCACCGGCGGCTCGCGCGGTATCGGCCGCATGATCGCCGAGGGCTTCCTCGCGCAGGGCGCGCGCGTCTACATCTCGGCGCGCAAGGCCGCGGCCTGCGACCAGACGGCCAAGGAGCTGTCGGCCTTCGGCACCTGCATTTCGCTGCCGGCCGACGTGTCGACGGTCGAGGGCGCCAAAGCGCTCGTCGAAGCCTATGCGAAGCACGAGGACACGCTCGACATCCTGGTCAACAACGCCGGCGCCGCCTGGGGCGCGCCGTACGACGAGTTCCCCGAAAGCGGCTGGGACAAGGTGGTCGACCTGAACCTGAAGGCGCCGTTCTTCCTGACCCAGGCGCTGACGCCGATGCTGCGCAAGGCTGCGACCGATCACCTGGCGAAGGTGATCAACATCGCGTCGATCGACGGCGTGTCGGTCAACCCGCTCGAAACCTACTCGTACGCCGCCAGCAAGGCCGGCCTGATCCACCTGACGCGCCGCATGGCGACGCGCCTCGCGCCGGATCGGATCGCCGTGAGCGCGATCGCGCCCGGTGCCTTCGCGTCGGACATGAACAAGGAAGCGCGCGACCATGGCGACGAGGTCAAGGGCCACATTCCGGCCGGCCGCATCGGCTTGCCCGAGGACATGGCCGGTGCCGCGATCTACCTGGCCTCGCGCGCCGGCGACTACGTGGTCGGCTCCACCCTGGTAGTCGACGGCGGCGTGACGCACGCGCGCTGAACTGGCGCGCCTATTTCCATTGCGGGATGGGGACCTCTTTGAGCTGCTTGCGCAGCGCGTCGTAGTCCGGCATCACGCTCTCGACCGTCTCCCAGAAGCGCGGGCTGTGGTCCATCACGCGCAGGTGGGCCAGCTCGTGTGCCACCACGTAGTCGATCACCGGCATGCGGAAGTGCACCAGCCGCCAGTGCAGGCGGATCGCGCCGTCGGCGCTCGCGCTGCCCCAGCGCGTGGACGCGTTCGACAGCGACAGCTTCTTCCAGCGCACCCCCAGCAACGGCGCGAAATGGTCGAGCCGCTCGGCGAAGATGCGCCGCGCCTGACGCATCAGCCAGGCCTGCGCGGCGTCGCGGATCTGCGCGGCGTCGGCATTGCGCGCCAGCGCCAGGCGCAACACGCGCGGCGCGCCCGTGCCATCGGCCGCGGCGGCGTCGAGCACGGCACCCACACCGTCGAAGCCATGGCGCGGATCGAGTTGCACGACCACGGTCTCGCCGAGGAACGGAAAGCTCGCGCCGTCACGCCAGTCGATGCGCGACGCCTCGTGCTGCGCATGGCGCTGCTGCGTCTCGACCAGCTTGCGCACGATCCAGTCGGCCTTTTCCTGGACCGCGGCGTCGATGTCGCGCAGCACGACCCAGCGCGGTGCGCGCACCGACAGCCCTTCGGCGCCGACCACGAAGCCGATGGTCCGCCGCTTGCCGCGCGTCAGCTCGTAGGCGACACGGGCGTTGCCGATCGTCGCCTCCCGCGAGGCGCGTGGATGGATGAACTGCGCCGGCCGCAGCGTGTCGGCCAGCGGCACCGCGGGCGCGGGATCGACCGTGTGGATCGGCGGCGGCGCGGGCGAGGGGTCGAACAGATCCAGCGTGAACTGCAGCAGCCGATTCATCTCATTCCAGGAGACCGCGGAACCGGCTTCGCCGGGCCGTCGGTGCTGCCCCTGGCAGGGGGCGAGTCATGGATAGGCTTCCGGATCGAGCCGGCGCATCTCGGCCTCGATCCATTGTTCGACCTCGCGCATCAGCTCGTCCGGCTTGCGCCCAAGGCTCGGGATCGCCGGGCCGATCGACACGTCGACGATGCCCGGCCGCTTGATGAAGGCCTTGCGCGGCCAGACCTTGGCCGAGGTCACGGCGATCGGGATCACCGGCGCGCCGGTGTCGATCGCGAGCCGCGAGCCGCCGGTCTTGTAGGTGCCCTTCTGGCCGCGCGGAATGCGCGTGCCTTCGGGGAACATGATGATCCAGATGCCCTGCGCCAGCAGTTGCTTGCCCTGTGCCACGACCTTGTTGAACGCGCGCGATTTCTGGTTGCGATCGATGTGGATCATGTCGAGCCGCGCCATCGCCCAGCCGAAGAAGGGCACGTAGATCAGTTCCTTCTTGAACACGTAGGCCAGCGGATGCGGCATCAGCGTGGGCATCAGGAAGGTCTCGAGCGTGGACTGGTGCTTGACCAGCAGCACGGCGCCGGCGCGCTTGTCCTGCGGCAGGTTTTCCATGCCGGTCACGCGGGTGCGGATGCCCAGGATGAGCCGTGCGCCGCCGATGGCCCAGCCGAGCCAGCGCTCGGCCATCCAGTAGAGCGGCTCGCCGCGGCGCCAGAGCGAGGCCACGCACATGATGATCCCCCAGGGGATCACGGTGACGAGCATCCACAGCATGTGGATCGTGGAGCGAAGAAATGCCATCAGATAGCCACCTGCAGCGCAGCCTGCGCCTTTTCACGTTCGATGAGGAAGTCGACGAAGGCCGCGAGGTCTTCGTGCACCCGGGTGCCGGGCGGATAGTCGGGCGGCAGCGGCGCACCACGGCAGGCCGCGCCCATGCCGGTCAGCAGCAGGTGCGGCTCGCAGCCGGCGGCCGCGCCGGCCTGCACGTCGCGCAGGCTGTCGCCTGCGGTCGGCACCTGCGTCAGGTCGACGCCGTAGCGCTCGCCGATCTGGTGGAACAGTCCGGGCTTCGGCTTGCGGCATTCGCAATCCTCGTCGGGGCTGTGCGGGCAATAGAAGATCGCGTCCACGCGCCCGCCGACCGCGGCCAGCATCTTGTGCATCTTGGCGTGCATCGCATTGAGCGAGGCCACGTCGAACAGCCCGCGGCCCAGGCCCGACTGGTTGGACGCAATCACCACGTGCCAGCCCTCGTGGTTGAGCCGCGCGATCGCCTCCAGCGACCGCGGCAGCGCGGTCCATTCGGCGTCGGTCTTGACGAAGTCGTCACGGTGCAGGTTGATGCTGCCGTTGCGGTCGAGGATGACGAGTTTCATGGGCGGCGCTCCTCGCATGGTTTCCGGTCAATCAGGCGGCGAGTCGCTCCAGCAGCGCCACGCGGTTCATCGCGGCGTGCAGGATCATCAACAGGCCGAGGCGGTTCAGGCGCAGGTCGAGCTGTTCGGCATTGACCATCACGCCGTCGAAGAAGGCATCGACCGGCGCGCGCAGGGCGGCCAGCGCCTGCAGCGAGCCGGCGTAGTCGCCCGC
>CAIQMJ010001084.1 GCA_903872875.1 uncultured Variovorax sp. | reverse complement strand
GATGAAGCGCGTGCCCATGTAGGCCAGGTCGCAGCCCAGCGCCTTCGCGGCCCAGAGCGCATGGCCGTCGGACATGCCGCCGGCCAGCACGATCGGCCCGTCGTAGAACGCGCGCACCGCCCGCACGAAGGCGAAGCCGTTGACCCAGCCGGTCTGCCCGCCCGCACCGGCGCTCAGCAGCACCAGGCCGTCGACACCCGCCTCCACCGCCTTGTGCGCATGCCGCAACGAAGCGACGTCGGCCAGCACCCTGCAACCGATGCCATGCAACGGACCGACCACCGGGGCCGGTGAGCCGACGCTGGTGATCACCAGCTCGACGCGGTGGCACAACAGCACGGCGAGTTGCTCGGCGAGGGCTTCGTGCCGCACGATCAGGTTCGGGCAGAACGGCGCGTCGTCCGGTCCGAGCACCGCTTCGATGCGGCCGAGCCAGTCGTCGAGCTCGGCCACGCTGCGGCAGTTGGCGGTCGGAAATGCGCCGATCACGCCGGCGCGGCAGGCCGCGATCACCAGGTCGGGCCCGGACACGCGGAACATCGGCGCGCTGATCAGCGGCAGCTTCAGACGGCGGGCGATCGAGGCAGGCAAGGTCATCTGGAAGTTCCTTCGGCCAGCGGTGTACCACGCACGTTGCGCATGCCGTTCATGCGGCTCATGCCACGCCCCGGTCCTTGCCGGCCCAGTGTGGCGCACGCAGCGCCTTCTTGTCGATCTTGCCCAGCGCCGTCAGCGGCAAGGCATCGACGAACTGCACCTGCTTGGGCGCGTGCTGCGCGCCCTTGCGGGCCTTCACCAGGCCGATCAGATGGGCGGCGTCGGCCCGTGCGCCGGGCTTCGCGACGACCACGGCCAGCACGGCTTCGCCCCAGCGCGCGTCGGGCACGCCGACCACGGCGGCCATCGCCACCGCGGGGTCGGAGGTCAGCACGTCCTCGATCTCGCGCGGGTACACGTTGAAGCCGCCGCTCACGATCATGTCCTTGGTGCGGTCGACCACGAACAGATGGCCTTCGTCGTCGGCACGCGCGATGTCGCCGGTGTGCAGCCAGCCGTCGACCACGGTGCTGCGCGTGAGTTCGTCGCGCTGCCAGTAGTCCACCATCGCGTGCGGCGCGCGCACGCAGATCTCGCCGGGTTCGCCGATCGCGACGGGTCGGCCCTGCGTGTCCAGCAGGCGCACGTCTGTCGACACCAGCGGCGAGCCGCAGGACGCGAACAGGTCGGGCCGCGCCACGTCGTGGTCGCCCTTGCGCAGCAGGCTGATCGGGTAGCACTCGGTCTGGCCGTAGAGCTGCGAGAACACCGGCCCGATCCGCTCGATGCCTTCGAGCAGCCGCGTGGGCGACATCGGCGAGGCGCCGTAGAGCAGCAACTCGAGCGACGACAGGTCCGCGCGGGCCATCGCCGGATCGTCGAGCAGCGTGTAGATCATGGTCGGCACGAGCAGGCTCATGTTGAGCCGCTCGCGTTCGAGCGTCGCGAGGAAGCGCGACGGGTCGAACTTCTGCATCAGGTGGACGCTGCCGCCGCGCAGCAGCGTCGGCATGATCTTGGTGCCAGCCACATGGCTGATGGGCGCTGCGGCAAGGTAGCGCGGCACGGCCGGCAGCTCGAAGTCGGCCAGGATCGCGCGCCACATCGCGGCATGGCCGTGCTGGCGCCGCACCGCGGCCTTCGACTTGCCGGTGGTGCCGCCCGTGTAGTTGAAGGTGGCGATGTCGTCGTGCCGCGCCAGGTCGCGCGGCGTGCAGGCGCCGGCCGCCTCGGCCGCGGCGAGCAGGTCGCGTCCAAAGCCGGCAGGGCCGAGCGTCCAGACTGTTTGCAGCCCTTCGGCGCGTGACGCGAGTTCGCCGCCGCGGCCATGGAAGGCCGTGGCGTCGACCACCAGCGCATGGACGCGCGCGTCGGCCAACTGCTCGATCTGGTCGGCCAGTGCGCCCATCGGATGCAGCCAGGTGATCGCGCCGCCCAGCGCCTGCGCGGCGACTTCGGCGCACCAGGCATCGGCCCGGTTCGCGCTCAGCAAGGCCAGCCGCAACGGCTCATGCAGATGCAACGTCGAAAAGACGGCCTGGAAGCGCGCGATGGTGTCGAGCGCGCCGGCATAGCTCAGGCTGCCGCCGTCCCAGGTGAAGGCAAGCCGCTCCGGAAAGCGCCGCAGCGCGCGGAAGACCAGTGCGGAGGCCGTCGGCGCTTGCCAGGCCGCGTCTGTGATTCCAGATACCTGTGTCATGGTGTGTTCGTCTCCGGTCCGGTGAAGGCGGCAGTCCAGTCGATCACCACGCGCCCCATGGTCAGGCGGTCTTCGGCTGCCGCGATGGCGCGCGGCCAGTCGGCCGCGGGTACGCGCGCCGCCACCAGCGGACGCAGCAGTCCGCGCGCGAACAGGTCGACGGTCAGCGCCAGGTTGGCGCGGTGAGCCTCGGGCTCGCGCTCGCGGAACTGGCGCACGTCGACCCCGACCAGCGACGCGCCCTTGAGCAGCGGCAGGTTGGTGCGCAGCTCGGCGATCGCGCCTTCCGCAAAGCCGACCACCAGATGCCGGCCTCCCCAGCGCAGGGTGCGGAACGCCGGGTCGGTCGCACGGCCGCCGACCGGGTCGAGCACCACGTCGACGCCGCCGTCCGACAGCGCCTTGACCTGCGCGGCCCAATCCGGCGCCGCCATGTCGACCATCTCGTCCGCACCGGCCTCACGCGCAGCGGCGCACTTGGCAGCGCCGGTCGCGCCACCGACGACCCAGGCGCCAAGCGCCTTCGCCGACTGCACCGCCGCGAGCCCGACGCCGCCGGCCGCGCCGAGCACGAACACGCGCTCGCCGGCACGCAGCCGCGCGCGTTCATGCAGCGCATAGACGGCCGTTGCGAAGGTCACGGGCAGCGCGGCCGCCTCGCCTGCATCCGCATCGACGGCCACCGGGCAGACCGCCGGTGCGGGCGCGCAGACCACCTCGGCCCAGGCACCGCCGAACACCGTGCCTGTCACGCGCGTGCCCGGGCGAAGCGTGTCGGGCACGCCCGTGCCGCATTGCGTGACGACGCCGCAGAACTCGGTGCCGGGCACGAAGGGCGGCGCCGGCTTGACCTGGTAGCGGCCGCGCGCCATCAGAAGGTCGACATACGAGATCGCGTTGGCCTCGACGCGGACCTGGACTTCGCCCGCATCCGGTTCGGGTGCAGGTGATTCCGCAAGCTGCCACGACGACAGGCCGTCGAAGCCGTGAACCTGAAGGCCGCGCATGGCCTCAGGCCGCCGCCAGCGCAGCGGCTCGTGCGAGCGATGCGCGGCATTCGGCCACCATGCGTTCGAGCAGTGCCGCGCAGGTCG
>CAIQMJ010001083.1 GCA_903872875.1 uncultured Variovorax sp. | reverse complement strand
GCGCGCGGGTCGTCGGGCTTGTGCAGATGCTGGCCGAAGCCCGGAATGGACTTGCGCTCGCGCCGATGGCGTTCCGCCACTTCGCGCGCGGCGGCCTCGACGCCTCCGGGCGCATCGATGATCTGGCGCAGCAGCACGGCACTGTTCTCGACCGTGCCGACGAACTGGCTGCCGACCGCGAGCAGCCCCGCCGCCACGCCGCTCTGGATGTTCTCCGGCGAACTCATGTAGACCAGCCGCGTCGCGATGGCGCTGGGCGTGAGGCCATGCTCCATGATGGCGATGAGCGCCGCATCGATCACGCGCAGGTCGTGCGCGCTGGCTTCGCGGCCCATGATCTGCGAGAACATCACCTCGGTGAAGCTCTTCTTGCCCAGGATGTCGTCGACCAGGCTCTCGTTGCGGTAGTGGATCGACGTCAGCGAATGGGTGCTGAGCTCGGTGTAGGGCGCCGCCGCGTCCCCGCGCTTCGGCGCGCTCATTGCGCGGCCTCCTGCGCCGGCTTCAGTTTCTCGTGGATCTGCGCCTTGATGGTCACCTTGTGCACCTTTCCCGCCACGCTGCGCGGCAGGTCTTCGTAGAAATGGATGGACTTGGGCGTCTTCACCGACCCGAGTTCCGGCTTGGCGAAGGCGATCAGTTCCTGCTCGCTCACCTGGGCTCCCCGCTTGAGCTGCACGGCGGCATGCACCGCTTCGCCCCACTTGTCGTCGTCCACGCCGAACACGGCCGACTCGTGCACCGCCGGGTGCTGGTCGAGCACGCTCTCGACGTCGATGGGATAGACGTTGAAGCCGCCGGTGATCACCACCTCGCGCAGCCGGTCCTTCAGGTAGAGGTAGCCGCGCGCATCGATGTAGCCGCGGTCGCCGGTATGCAGCCAGCCGTCGACCAGCGTCTCGGCGCTCTTCTCGGGCATCTTCCAGTAGCCACACATGACGAGGTCGCCGCGCACCACGATCTCGCCGACCTCGCCGACCGGCAGCAGACCGCCTTGCGGGTCCATGATGGCCATGTCGGTCAGCAGACCCTGGCGTCCCACGGAGCGCCAGTTGCTCTCTTCGGCGAAGTCGTCGGCGCGCATCATGCTGACCACCTGCGGCGCCTCGGTCTGGCCATAGGTCGTCTCCAGCACGGGTCCGAAGAAATCGCGCATGCGGCGGATCTTCTCGGGTGGCATGGGCGCTCCGCCGTAGATCAGGTGGCGCAGCGCCGGGAAGTGCTCGCTCGCCGTTCCCGCCTCGGCGACCAGCATGTAGAGCAGCGTCGGCGGCATGAAGGTGGTGGTGATGCCCTGGTGGCGAAAGCAGCCGAGCAGCGTCGCTGGCCTGGCATCGGCCGGCAGCACGTGGCAGCCGCCGACCGCCAGGATCGGCAGCAGGTAGGTCGACGTGCCATGCGTCACGGGCGCAGCGACCAGGTAGCGATCGTCCTGGTCGAAGCCGAAGGCGTGGATCTGGTTGACGATGGTCGTTTCCCAGGCCCGGTACGGCTGCATCACGCCCTTGGGCGTGCCCGTCGAACCGCCGGTGAACTTGATGGCCTGCACCTCGTCGCGCGAACGGCCATGGGCCGGCGCGACCTCGCCGCGGTACCGGTACAGCAGGTCATGGAAGCGCAGCTGGCCCGCACCCGGGTCACCGAGCGCCACGACCGACCCCACCGCCGTGAGGTCCAGGTGCGACAGATGGGCCGGCTCGGCGATCACGATCGACGGCTCGGTAAAAGCCAGGATGCGATCGAGCTCACTCGCCGGGTTGCGCCAGTTGAGCGGCACCCAGACCTTGCCCGAAGCCAGCACCGACAGCAGCGCGACGATGTGCTCCACCGTGTTGCCCGCGCAGATGCCGACACGCGAGCCGGCGGTCGGGTCGAGGGCACGCAAGGCACAGGCACCGGCATCGACCCGCGTGCACAGCTCGGCATAGCTGATGGAAGTGGTGCCACTCAGCAGCGCGATGCGCTGGGGTGCCAGCCGTGCCGCGCGGTAGAAGAAGTCGATGGGGTACATGGTCGCAGAAGGAATGGATGCGCTTTAAGATAGTCCGCCATACGGACTATCTTGCAGGATCACGCTGAAGGCACTTCAGCATTTACATCACAAGTATCCAAGACCACTCCCGATCGACCAACACTCAAAGTCCGCAATACGGACTCTTCACCAAATCCAAGGGTTATCCATGAGTACCGTCCAAAGCCTGGACCGCGCCATCGAACTGCTGCGGCTGATCTCAGCCGACCACCGCGTCGGCGTGCGGCTGTCCCACCTGGTGACGGCCAGCGGGCTGCCGCAGCCCACGGTGCATCGCCTGCTTCGGCAGTTGGTGGAAGGCGGCCTGGTGATGCAGGACGCCGACCGGCGCTATCGGCTCGGCCATTTCGCCTACGAACTCGGCCTGGCGGCGTCGTCGCGCTTCGGCCTGCGGGAGCAGTGCGCGCCGCATCTCGAGCGGGTATCGCAGGAGACCGGCGACACCGCGTTCCTCGTGGTGCGCAGCGGCGCCGATTCGTTCTGCCTGGACCGCAAGTCGGGGGCGTTCCCGATCCAGGTGCTGACGGTGGAGATCGGCAAGCGCCGACCGCTGGGCATCGGCGGCGGCGGCCTGGCCTTGCTGAGCTTCATGCCCGAAGAAGACCTGCCCGCCGTATTGGCTCGGGTCGAGCCCCACCTCGCCGGCTACGGAGGGCTGACGCGCAACGTGCTGCTTCAGCTGATCGCGCAGGCGCGCGGCCAGGGCTACGCCGTGGTCAAGGACTTCGCGGTGCCGGGCGTGACCAGCATCGGCGTGCCGATACGCGATCGCGCCGGACAGGTGATCGGTGCGATCAGCGTGAGCGCGATCACGGCGCGCATGCAGCCGCGCGAGAAGATGGTGGTGCGGGTGATGCAGCGCGAGGTGGACGCCCTGCAGGCCGCACGCCTGAACTCGGCAGGCTGAGCTGCGCGGCCCTCAGCGACCTTGCGGTTGCCAGGCCGCGAGCACCTGGGGCAGCTCGGCCATGTCGGTGAAGATGCGCGAGACACCGACCGCACGCAGCGCGTCCGCGGTGCTGTGGCCCAGTCCGTCCGGGCTATAGCCGAACACCGTGGCTCCGGCCGCGACGCCGGCGGTGGCGCCCGTGGTGGTGTCCTCGACCACTGCGCAGCGCTTCGGGTCGACGCCGAGCGCCGCGGCAGCAGCCAGGTACACGTCGGGATAGGGCTTGGAGCGCGGCGTCTCGTGGCCGCTGAAGATGCGGCCCTCGAACACGTCGTAGATGCCGACCTTCTGCAACTGCAGCTCGACCTTGCGACGGTCCGCGCCCGACGCGCAGGCAATGCGCCCGTCGAGCGTCGACAGCAGCGCGCGCACGGCCGACGGCGCACCCGGCACCTCGACCAGGTCGCGGTCCAGCGCGGCGTTGCGGCGCACCCAGAAGCCCTGCAGCCATTCGGGCGTGATGGCGAAGCCGGTCTTCTCGAGGATCAGCGGCGCCTCGTCCTTCACGGCCTTGCCGAGGAAGATGCGGATCGACTGTTCGGGCGTGAGCGGCCAGCCAAGCTCGGTCATCATTTCCGCAAGCACGCGGTTGGTGATGGGTTCGGAATCGACCAGCACGCCGTCGCAGTCGAACAGCACGGCATCAAATGGGAATGGTGTCATGCGGCCGATGGTAGCAACCGCATGCGCTCTCACGCGGGCTGCGGCCCGGGCACCCGGCGCAGCATCTGCAGCGCCTCGCCGTGCAGTCGTGCGGTCGCGGCGGCCAGCACCCGCCCGTCGGAATGGATGCTCAGCGGGAGGCCTTCCCAATCGCTGATGACGCCGCCCGCCGCTTCCACGACACCCACCAGCGCCATGTAGTCGTAGGGCTGCAGGCCACATTCGGCCACCAGGTCGACGTGGCCGCCGGCCAGTTGCGCATAGCCATAGCAGTCGCCGCCGAAGCGGCGCATCGCGCAGCGGCGGCTGAGCGCGTCGTAGGCCTGCCATTCGGACGGCGAGAAGCTGTCGGGGGAGGTGGTGAGGATGCGCGCCTGGGCGAGTTGCGTGCAATTGCGCACGCGCACGGCGTCTCCGTTGCGGCTCGCGACCTCGCCCGCCCCGCCGATCCAGCGCTCCCCCAGCACCGGCATGTCGATGAGCCCAAGCACCGGGCGGCCGTGATGCGTCAGCGCGATCAGCGTGCCCCACAGCGGCGAGCCCGTGATGTAGCTCTTGGTGCCGTCGATCGGGTCGAGCACCCAGACGTATTCGGCATCGAGCCGTTCGCTGCCGTGCTCCTCGCCCAGGATGCCGTGCGACGGCACTTCGGCGCCGAGCAGCGCGCGCATGGCGGCCTCGGCCGCGCGGTCCGCGATGGTGACGGGGCTTGCGTCGGACTTCATGTCGACGTCGAGCGCCGTGCGGAAGCTGCGCATCGAGTGGCTGGCCGCGATGTCGGCGAGGCGGCAGGCAAGGGAGAGGTGGTCGGTGTGAAGGGACATCAGGAAGGAACCGGTTGGCGTTGTCAAAGAGTTGTCACGTCATCCCGCCAACATCTGTGGCATGAATGGTGCTTGTGGTTATTGTTGCAAATAACCAGTATTTCCACAAATACACATAAACGCACAAACCTGGTTCATCGCCGATACGCCGACACCTTCGTCCCGCCCCATTTCCGATCACCGCACCTTCTGGAGTCATTTCATGCACCCGACCATCCCGCACCGCCGCACCACCCGCACCCTGTTCGCCGCACTGCTCGCAGGCGCGGCGATGGGCATCGCCCAGGCCGGCACCATCACCGTGTATTCCGCATTGGAAGAAGACGAGATCAAGGACTACGTCGCCGCCGCGAAGAAGGACATGCCCGATGTCGACGTCAAGGTGCTGCGCCTGTCGACCGGCGACCTCGGCGCGCGCATCCTGGCCGAGGCGTCCAACCCGCAGCACGACGTCATCTGGGGCTGGGCGCTGACCAACATGCTCGACCCGCGCGTCACGGCGCTGCTCGAACCCTATGCAGCCAAGGGCAGCGACAAGCTGGCCGCGTCGAACAAGGCGGCCGACGGCAAGTGGTTCACCACCACCGGTTACGTCGCGGCCTTCTGCGTCAACACCGAGGTGCTCAAGGCCAAGAACCTGCCGATGCCCACGAGCTGGAAGGACCTGACGAACCCGGTCTACAAGGGCGAGGTCGTGATGCCCAACCCGGTGTCGTCGGGCACCGGCTACCTGCAGATCGCTGCGCTGCTGCAGTCGAAGGGCAGCGACGAGGGCTGGAAGTTCCTGAAGACGCTGGACGGCAACGTCGCGCAGTACATCAAGTCGGGCTCGCGCCCGTGCAAGGCGGCACGCGCGGGCGAGTTCGCCATCGGCACGTCGCTGGCCTTCGCGGCCATGCAGTCGATCGAGGAAGGCTACCCCGTGAAGATGGTGATCCCGAGCGACGGCGCCGGCTACGAACTCGAAGCCTCGGGCCTGATGGCCAAGGCGAAGAACAAGGCCGATGCCAAGCGCTTCCTCGACTGGACGCTGTCGCCCGGCGCCACGGCGCTGTACGCGAAGTACAAGGAAATGGTGACCGTGCCGGGCGCCGTGCAGTCCAAGGCGGCGAAGGAAGCCGGCCTGCCGGCCGACCTGAGCAAGGTGCTCTACCCGATGGACTTTGCGCAGTCCGCCAAGGACCGCGACACGATCCTCGGCAACTGGCAGAAGACCATCGGCCGCTGATCCGCTGACCCTTCCCTGCGGATGGCCGGCCAGCCGGACCGTCCGCGCATTCGACGCCGGGCACGCCACGACAGCGCGTCCGCGCACCTTCCTGTTGCCGGAGTTCCAATGATGAAAACACAAAGATCCCGCATCGCGCGTGCCGCACTGCACGTGAGCATGCTGCTCCTGCTGGCGGCCTGCGGCGGAGGCGGCGGCGGCTCCACGCCCGCCGACCCGACCACACCCACCAGCCCGGTCACGCCGACCGACCCGACCACCCCAACGACGCCGACCGATCCCGCCACGCCGACGCCACAGAGCAAGGCCCTGGTGATCGGCATCGACGGCGTGCAGTACGCCGCACTGCAGCAGGCGATCGCCGCGGCGCGCGTGCCCAGCCTGCAAGGGCTGGGCACCGTGCTGCCCGCCTACACCGGCGGCATCAAGGGAACGCCGACACAACAGCAGGCGACCGACGGCCCGTCCTGGGCCACCCTGCTGACCGGCGCCTGGGCGGATCGCCACGAGATCCGCTCGAACTACGAAGGCCAAGCCTTCAATGCCGACACCGTCTTCAAGATGCTCAAGCAGAGCCATGCCGCCGCGCGCACCGCTGCCATCGCGAGCTGGAGCGGCCTGCCGCAACTGCTGCGCGCCGACAAGGCCGCAGGCTACCTCGACCTCGCGAAGGACTGCGACGGCGACGACGGCTGCGTGTCGACCGAAGCGGGCGCCGCCATCGAGAGCGGCAGCTACGACCTGATCGTGGCCGACTACCAGGGCCCGGCCCAGGTCGCCGACGTGGCGGGCTACGGCACCGATTACCAGAATGCGCTGGCCG
>CAIQMJ010001082.1 GCA_903872875.1 uncultured Variovorax sp. | reverse complement strand
TCCAACGTACGGGAATTTGGGTCATACCTTGGCGTGTATCCGGTCCATCGCAGAGCACCTTCCAGAGGTGCACGTCGAAGTCCTTGTTGCAGAGGACGCTTCCGGCGATGAAGAGATCCAGTGGCTGCGCCAGGTTCCTGGCCTGCGTTTCATTTCCAATCCAACAAACCTTGGCTTCCTGCGCTCGAGCAACGCCGCCTGCGCTGCTGCCAAGGGTCGCTTCGTTTACCTGCTGAACAACGACACCGAAGTAACGGCAGGCTGGCTCGACAGCATGTTGTCATTGTTCGCCAAGATCCCCGACTGCGGCATGGTCGGCTCCAAGCTTGTCTACCCTGATGGACGGTTGCAGGAGGCCGGCGGCATCCTCTGGCGGGACGGCTCCGCGTGGAATTACGGTCGGCTCGACGAGCCTGCCCGCAGTGTCTACAACTACGTCAAAGAGGTCGACTATTGCTCGGGCGCCTCCTTGCTGATCCGAAAGGCGTTGTGGGATCAGCTCTGCGGCTTCGACGAGCACTACATGCCGGCCTACTACGAGGATACCGACTTGGCGTTCCGCGTCCGGGCCGCGGGTCTGCGCGTGCTGTACCAGCCCGAATCGGTGGTGATCCACTACGAGGGCATTTCGCATGGCACCGACGTCGGCAGCGGCGTGAAGGCGCACCAGGTCGCGAACCAGAAGAAGTTCCACGCACGCTGGGCTCAAGAGCTGAGCCGCCACCATCGCGACCACGGCCTCGATCTTTTCCATGCCCGAGATCGGTCGGTGGGTCGAAAGACGATCCTGGTGATCGACCACTATGTGCCGCAGCCCGACCGCGATGCCGGCTCGCGAAGCGTGTGGTGCTTCCTGCGCGAATTTCGGGCCATGGGGCTGAACGTGAAGTTCTGGCCGGCCAATCTCTGGCGCGATCCGCATTACTCCGTGCTTCTGCAGCAGGAGGGCATCGAGGTCTACTATGGCAAGGAATACACTGGCCGCTTCGACGAATGGATTCAGGCGAATGGCGCCAACATCGACTATGTGTTCCTGAGCCGTCCCCATGTGGCGGAGGATCACCTGGCGGCCGTGCGGGCATGCACTCGGGCCAAGGTGCTGTTCTACGGCCACGATCTGCACTATCTGCGCCTGCTTGGCGAGTACGAGAAGACACGGAACTCGCGCCTGCTCAAGCAAGCCGAGGGCAGCCGCGAACTGGAAGAGTCGCTGTGGGCCCGGGTCGACGTCGTCTACTACCCCTCGTCGTCAGAGACGCAAGCGGTGCGGAAACTGCTGCCGGACGCGGTCGCGCGTACGGTACCGCTCTTCTCCTTCGAGCACGAGGAGCCTCCGGTCGACAGCTCGACACGCCGCAAGGCCGACCTGTTGTTCGTCGCGGGCTTCGGGCATCCGCCCAATGTTGACGCCGCCAAATGGCTGGTTGGAGAGATCTTTCCGAAGGTCAAGGCTCGCGTGCCCGGTGCCCGCCTGATGCTGGTGGGGTCCAATCCGACCAACGAAGTCCGTGCCCTTGAAGATGCGTCGGTGCACGTCACAGGCTACGTCACCGACGAGGCCCTGGCAGGGTTCTACCGCAGCGCGGGTGTGGCGGTGGTACCGCTGCGTTTCGGTGCGGGCGTCAAGGGAAAGGTCATCGAGGCGCTTCACCACGGCCTTCCGCTGGTGACCACCTCGGTCGGTATGCAGGGGCTCGACGGACTCGACGCTGTGGCGCCCGTGCACGACGATGCCGCTGAAATCGCCGATGCCATCGTGGGGATCATGGAAGACCCGGTATCCTGGGAAGCGCTGGCGCAGGCCGGGCGCGACTATGCTGTCGCGCGATTCTCCCAGGCGGCCGTCCGGCAGGTGTTCTCGAACGACATCACTGCCTGAGGCCGCGCTGTCCGGCGTGACCGCAAGCAGGGATTCAGCGTTCCACGATCCGGCCGTGTTCCAGGTGGATCACCCGGTTGCACTCGCGTGCGATCAGCTCGGGCGAATGCGATGCCAGGACCAGGATGCCGGACTTGGACACCACGTCCTTCATCCGCTTCTCGGCCTTCTCGGTGAACTCGGCGTCGCCGACCGACAGCCATTCGTCCATCAGCAGGATGTCAGCCTGCACGCTGGTCGAAATCGAGAACGCGAGGCGCATCAGCATACCGGTGGAATAGGTGCGAATAGGCATGTTGACGTATTCGCCCAGTCCGCTGAATTCGCAGATATCGGGAGTCAGTTTCTCCACCTGCTTCTTGCTCATGCCCATCACCAGGCCGCGCAGCATGATGTTCTCGAGGCCTGAGGCGTCGGGTTCGATGCCGAGTGACGGGTCGATCAGGCTGGCCACCGTGCCTTTGCGGACGAAATCGCCGGACGATGGTTCGTAGACGCCCGCGAGCGTACGCAGCAGGGTCGACTTGCCTGCGCCGTTGTGGCCGATGAGACCGAGGCGATCGCCGCTGCGCAGTTCGAGGTTGATGTCGCTGAGCGCCTGCACGACGTTCACGCCGGTTTCCTTGCCGAAGCGGCCGCCTGTGACGGAGGCTGCCAGGGTCTTCTTCAGCGAAGCGGAGCCGGCTCCATAGATCGGGAAGCTGACGGAGACGTTTTTCAGGGAGATGAGAGCCATTTTCAGAGCCAGTAGACGACGCGACGACGATACTTTGCGAAGAGCAGGCCTGAGACGACCGTGGTACCGGCCGTCCAGCCGATGATGCCGTACCAGTTGTGCAGGTCGGCCACGCCGCCCATCAGCGGCGTGCGCAGCAGGTCCAGCATCTGCGCAAGCGGATTCCACAGGATGTACTTTGCTCGGCCCGGGAGGCTCTCGGGCATCCAGAAGACCGGTGTGAGAAACATCAGCATCTGCATCACGCTCATGACGATCTGCGTCACGTCGCGGAAGCGCGTGCAGATCAGGCCGAGCGCCAGGCCGAGCGCCTGGGCGTTGACCAGCAGCAGGATGAAGGCCGGCACGACGAGCCATGCGGACCATGAAAGCGAGATGCCGGCCCACAGCGCCACTGGCACATACAGCACGATCTGATGCGCGAACTGAATCACATTGCGCGACATGCTTCGCCAGACGAACAGGCTGATCGGGAAGTAGCCCTGCTTCAGGTAATGCGCCGAACTTACGAAGGTGTTGCAGGACTCCGTCACGATGTTCGAGAAAAGTCCCCAGAAGATGAGGCCGAGGGCCAGATGGGGAAAGAACTTTGACAGCTCGGTGCCGAAGAGCGAACTGTAGAGCGGCCCCATGCCCGCGATCATCGCGCCCATGCTGAGCGTCAGCCAGATCGGCCCGAGCATCGAACGCCGATATCGCAGGACGATGTCGAACCAGGACAATGTCCACCAGATGTCGGTGCGTCGCGTACCTTCCCACCAATCGGCCCAGGCGCTCCGATGCAGGTTTGAATGCGCTTGGCTCATAATTTCTCTGTGTCCTTGAGTCGTGGGTGTGGTTGTTTGGAAAAACGCCGATAGCGCCAGAAGGCAGCCGATGTCCACAGCTTCAGCAGGCTGCTTGCGTGCCAATAGAGGTGGCGGCCACTCACATGGCTGGCACGCCGGGCGTCATGCAGGGCCATCAGGTCTTCCGCGACCTGCAGACGCCAGCCTGCGAGTTGCGCGCGGGCGCAGATGTCGAAGTCTTCGCCGTACATGAAGAAGCGCTCATCGAAGCCATTGATCCGCGCATAGGCTTCGCTGCGAAACAGCATGAAAAGCCCAGGTATCCACGCGGGCGCTGCCGGTCGCGCATAGCTTGCACGCTTGCGCGCGACGATTTCGAGTGGGGTGATGATATTCCGATGCTGTTCCGGGCTCGCCTTGCCCGGCTCGATGATGCGCGGCGTCAGCAGGCCGCTGTCGGGCGCAGCCTGTCGAATTAGCGCAGCCAGGACGTCGCTGCCGAGACGGATGTCGGGGTTGAGCACTAGGAACCATGGCGAGGTGCAGCGTACGAAAGCCTGATTGTGATTGGCACCGAACCCTTTAGGCTGCGCATTCTCCACCCGCTCGACCGCGAAGCGCCAGCCGCAGGCCGTAAGCACGTCTGGCTCCGGCACATTCACGGTGAGCACCACCTTGTCGATCAACGCGTGGCTGTGGCGGTCGAGTTGGTCGAGAAGCGGTCCGATCAGCGCCTGCTGCCCATGACTCACGATCGATACGGTGATGGGTGGGGGCGGGGATCGAAGTGTCGGCATGGTCTAATTTCGCCCTGGGATTCTAGGTTCCCATCCCAACCCCCATGATCGCCCTCATCGTTATCGGTTTCACCCTTTCCGCCATAGCCGTCCTGATGTTCATGCGAAGAGCGCGTCGGCATGCTCGCCGCTATGCGGCGGACATGCCGCAGCGCTTTCACAAGGGCCATGTGCCTCGCCTCGGCGGCGCGGGCATTTTCATCGGCCTCGGCGCTGCGTGGCTCTCCGCCGGGTTGTTTGGCGACCCCTTCAACGTGGACTGGCCGGCCTCGGCCTCCGCGATGGTGCTGCTGTGCATCGCTCCGGCCGTGCTAGGCGGTGTGTTGGAAGACGTGACGCAGCGTGTGCCGGTGCGCTGCCGGCTGGCGCTGACGCTGGGCTCGGCCTTGCTCCTGTGTTGGCTCCTGGGCCTCGGCGTACACCGTACGGGATTCGAATCGGTCGATGGCTGGGTGCGAGCCGTTCCGTATGGCGCCGTATTGGTGGCCGTGTTGGCCATCGGCGGGCTGCCGCACGCCTTCAACATCATCGACGGCTACAACGGCTTGGCGGGCACGGTGGCCGTGCTGATCTGTCTGGCGATCTCCCACGTGGCGCTGCAGGTCGGTGATCGCCAGCTTGCTGCCATGGTGCTGTGCCTGGTCGGTGCAACGATGGGCTTCCTGCTGTGGAACTACCCCAGCGGCCGCATCTTCGCGGGCGACTGCGGCGCCTATGTGTGGGGTATCGTCATCGCCGTGGCCTGCGTGGCCCTGGTGCAGCGCCATCCGGTCGTCTCGCCATGGTTTCCTATGCTGCTGGTCATCTACCCGGTCTGGGAAACGCTGTTCTCGATCTACCGCAAGGTCGCGCGCGGTCAGTCACCGGGCACCGCGGATGCGCTGCACTTCCACCAGCTGATCTTCCGGCGCATCGTGCGTGTCGCCTTCTCCGATGACGAGGCGCGCCAGCTGCTGGCACGCAACAACCGCACCTCGCCCTACCTCTGGATCTTTGCAGCGCTGTCGGTCGTGCCTGCCGTGATGTTCTGGCGCAATACGACACTGCTGATGATCTGCTGCCTGCTCTTCGCGATCACCTATGTTGCCGCGTACTTGATGATCGTGCGCTTCAAGGTGCCGCGCTGGCTGCGTCCCTGACACCGCGCGACGTCACCCGGAACATCCATGTCCGTGCGACGCAATACGCTATGGAATCTCACGGGGCTCGGCATTCCGCTGCTGGCGGGCGCGGCGCTGATCCCCTACCTGTTGCGCGAGATGGGCGTCGAGGCCTTCGGCGTGCTCACGCTGATCTGGGCCGTGGTGGGGTACTTCAGCCTTTTCGACTTCGGCCTCGGGCGCGCGCTGACGCAGCAGGTTGCGCAGTGCCTGGTTCGCAGGGATGAGGCTTCGGTACCGGGGCTGGTCCGCAGCGGGCTGCTGCTGACCACGGCGGCCGGCGTGCTGGGCGGCGCCGTGCTCGCGCTCTGCGCCTGGCTGTTGGTGACACGGGTGCTCATGGTTTCCGAGCCGATGCACGACGACGTGCATCAGGCGCTGCTGCTGGCCGCCATCGGCGTGCCCGTGACCACCGTGACGGTGGGGCTGCGTGGCGTGCTGGAAGCCTTTGAGGACTTCCGCGGCGTCAACCTGCTGCGCATGATGCTGGGCATCGCCAACTTCGTTCTGCCGGCGTTCACCCTCTGGTGCGTCGGCCCGTCGCTGGTACCGATGGTCGCGGCCTTGATGGCGGCGCGCCTGATCTCCTGCGCCGCGCATTGGCGGCTCGTGCGCGATCGATTGGGCGGAGGGCTCGACTTCAGGCGCGCCGGAGGCGATCCGGCGCAGACCCGGCAGCTGTTGTCCTTCGGTGTATGGCTGACCGTGTCGAGCGTGATCAGTCCCTTGATGGTGACCGCCGACCGTTTCGTCATCTCGACGGTCCTCGGCGCCGCGGTGGTGGCGTACTACACGGTGCCCTCGGAAATCGTGGCGCGGCTCCTGATCCTGCCCGGTGCCCTGACCGGAGCGCTGTTTCCGCGCATCGCATCGCTGCTGGCCGACGACATGCCGGCTGCGCGCGCGTTGTACCAGCGCTGCATCGGGCTGGTGGCCGGGGCGCTGCTGCCGGTCTGCGTCGTGTCGGCCCTTGTCTCGCACTGGGCGCTGACGCACTGGCTCGGCGCCGAGTTCGCCGATCGTTCCGCGCCGGTGGCCTCCATCCTGGCGCTGGGCCTGCTGCTCAACGGCGTGGCCTTCGTGCCCTTTGCCGCGATCCAGGCCGCAGGGCTGGCGCACGTTACGGCCAAGCTGCACCTCTGCGAGGCCGTCATCTATTTCCCCTTGCTGTTCTATGCCATGCATGCCTTCGGCCTGCCCGGTGCAGCCATGGCGTGGACCGCGCGCGTCGGGCTCGATCTGGCCTTGCTGGCCTGGTTGTCGCAGCGCATGGTGTTCAGCCACGACGTCTCCCCGCGCATGCGGCACAATTTCCCATCCACCGAACCGCAGCGTACCGACACGCCATGACCATGACCGACCCCGTCCTGAACATCCCACCGCGCGACAAGGCAGAGATCCTTGCCCAGGCGCTTCCCTACATCCGCAAGTTCCACGGCAAGACCATCGTCATCAAGTACGGCGGCAATGCGATGACCGATCCGGCGCTGCAGGCCGACTTCGCCGAGGACGTGGTGCTGCTCAAGCTGGTCGGCATGAACCCGGTCGTGGTGCATGGCGGCGGCCCGCAGATCGAGGCCGCGCTCAACAAGCTCGGCAAGAAGGGCAGCTTCATCCAGGGCATGCGCGTGACCGATGCCGAGACCATGGAAGTGGTCGAATGGGTGCTCGCCGGCGAAGTGCAGCAGGACATCGTGGGGTTGATCAACCAGGCCGGTGGCAAGGCCGTGGGCCTGACCGGTCGCGACGGTGGCCTGATTCGCGCGCAGAAGCTCAAGCTGGCCGACCGCAATGATCCGACCCTCATGCACGACGTCGGCCAGGTCGGCGACATCGTCTCGATCGATCCGAGCGTGGTCAAGGCGTTGCAGGACGACGCCTTCATTCCCGTCGTCAGCCCGATCGGCTTCGGCGAGGAGAATGAAAGCTACAACATCAACGCCGACGTGGTCGCCGGCAAGCTGGCGACGGTGCTCAAGGCCGAGAAGCTGATGCTGCTGACCAACACGCCCGGCGTGCTCGACAAGGCCGGCAACCTGCTGACCAACCTGAGCGCCCGCGAAATCGACGACCTGTTCGCCGACGGAACGATCTCCGGTGGCATGCTGCC
>CAIQMJ010001081.1 GCA_903872875.1 uncultured Variovorax sp. | reverse complement strand
GTGCCCTGGCACCGGCAGGACCGCCATGGTCCGGCCTTGCTGGCCGCCACCGACACGGTCGAGGTCTTCGGCGAGCCCCCGGTGGCCGCCTGGCTCGATGCGCAGGCGATGATCCGCGCGGCCCGCGACAGCGGCTGCGATGCGATCCACCCCGGCTACGGATTCCTGTCGGAGAACGCGGCCTTCGCGCAGGCGGTGGCCGACGCCGGGCTGATCTTCGTGGGGCCGCCGGCGTCGGTGATCGAGCTGATGGGCGACAAGATCAGCGCGCGCCGCTTCGCGGTCCGGCATGACGTGCCGGTCACGCCGTCCGCCGACGAGGCGGACGACCCGTCGACCTTTGCCGAACGGGCGCGCGCGGTCGGCTTTCCGCTGCTCATCAAGGGCGCGGCCGGCGGCGGCGGCAAGGGCATGCAGATCGTGCGGCGCGAGCAGGACCTGGCGGCAGCCATCGTCACGGCGCGCGGCGAGAGCCAGCGCTACTTCGGCGACGGCCGGCTCTTTGCAGAGCGCTTCGTCGAACAGCCGCGCCACATCGAAGTCCAGGTGTTCGGCGACGCTCACGGGAACGTCATCCATCTCGGCGAACGCGAGTGCTCGATCCAGCGGCGCTTCCAGAAGCTCATCGAGGAATCCCCGGCGCCGGGCCTCGCGCCGGAGCTGCGCGAACGCATCTGCAGTGCCGCGGTGCGGCTGGCTGCCGCGGCGGGCTACGTGAACGCGGGCACGGTCGAATGCATCGTGTCGCCCGACGGCGAATTCTTCTTCCTGGAGATGAACACACGCCTGCAGGTCGAGCACCCGGTGACCGAACTCGTGACGGGACTCGACCTGGTCGAGCTGCAACTGCGCGTTGCGCAGGGCGAGGCATTGCCCCTGACGCAGGAGCAGGTCGCATGGTCCGGCCATGCGATCGAGTGCCGCATCCTGGCCGAGGATGCCGATGCGGGGTTCGTGCCCGACACCGGCCGCGTCCTGCTGCTGCGTGCGCCGCAGGGGCCGGGCGTGCGCTTCGACGGCGGTGTCACCGAGGGCGCGGCCGTCACGGCCGACTTCGACTCGATGCTGGCCAAGCTGGTGGTGCACGGCGCCGACCGCACGCTGGCCATTTCGCGCATGCGGACCGCGCTGGCGGAGACCACCATGCTCGGTGTCACGATCAACAACGACTTCCTGGCACGCGTGCTGGGCCACCCGGCCTTCGCGCGCGGAGAGACCGACACCGGCTTTCTCGAACGCCATCGCGCCGCGCTGGCGCACCAGCCGCTGACCGATGCCGAGCGGCAGGCGGTGCTGGCCGTGGCCGCCAGTGCCGCGCCGGACCCGGCCGCCCGAGCCGTTCCCGAACCCTATGCATCGATGGGTGCATGGCGCAACTGATTCCTTCGAGAGCCTTCATGACAACCTTTCAATTCACCCATGAACCCGCGGTGCGGCACCGCGTGACGGCGCAGGGGGACGGCGTCCAGGTCGATGCCGTTCGTGTGCCTGTCCGGGCAGCCGGCCAGAGAAGCTTCG
>CAIQMJ010001080.1 GCA_903872875.1 uncultured Variovorax sp. | reverse complement strand
CCCGGCCTTGAGGCCGAGGCGACGGATATGAAAATCAGTATGCCACGGGTTTTTGCAGGCGTCAACGACCAAGGCCACGGCCACGGCGAAACCGCAGATGAACGCAGATGAACGCAGATGAACACGGATAGCAAGACCTTGGTATGTTTTTCATCTGAGTTTATCTGTGTTCATCTGCGGACAATAAAAATCCCCCTAGCGAGGCCGGACTTTGCAGCGTCGTGTGATCTTCGACAACAAGCTGCTGCCTTACCTGCTGCTGACGCCGCAGGTGGCGGTCACCGTGATCTTCTTTCTCTGGCCGGCGGCGCAGGCGGTCTGGCAGTCGGTCCACATCCAGGACGCCTTTGGCCTGCGCAGCCAGTTCGTCTGGTTCGAGAATTTCGAACAGGTTCTGACCGACCCGAACTATCTTGGCACGCTGAAGACCACGGCGGTCTTCAGCATTGCGGTGACGGTGGTCGCGCTGGCGGTCGCGCTGCTGCTGGCGGTGCTGGCCGATTCGAAGATCAAGGGGGCGGGCGTCTACAAGACGCTGCTGATCTGGCCTTATGCGCTGGCGCCCGCCGTGGCGGCGGTGCTGTGGATGTTCATCTTCAATCCCGACATCGGCTCGCTCGGCCGGGCGTTGAACGCGCTGGGCTATGACTGGGATTACCGGCTGAACGGCAACCAGGCGCTGACCATGGTGATCCTGGCGTCGAGCTGGAAGCAGGTCTCCTACAACTTCATCTTCTTCCTCGCCGGTCTCCAGGCCATCCCGCGGTCGGTGATGGAGGCGGCGAGCATCGACGGGGCCGGCCCGCTGCGGCGCTTCTGGTCGATCACCTTCCCGCTGCTGTCGCCCACCACCTTCTTCCTGCTGGTGGTCGACATGGTCTACGCCTTCTTCGAGACCTTCGGCGTCATCCACGCGCTGACTCATGGCGGCCCCGGCAAGGCGACGGAAACCCTGATCTTCCGCGTCTATCAGGACGGCGTCGTCAACAACGACCTCGGCGGATCCTCGGCGCAGTCGGTCATCCTGATGGTGATCGTCATCGCGTTGACCGCGGTTCAGTTCCGCTTCGTCGAGCGCAAGGTGCATTACGCATGACCCCGCCGCGCAAGGGCGACCGCCGCCTGATCGACCTCGTGCCGCACATCGTGCTGATCGTCGGGGTGCTGATCTTCGCCTTTCCGATCTATGTGACGCTGATCGGCTCGACCTGGGATTCCGCCACCATCGGACGCGGCAACCTGTCGCTGCTTCCCGGCGGCGAGGCGGTGGCGAACTACGCCCAGGCGTGGAACGAATCGCAGACCGGGCGGGCCATGTACACGCCGGTGCGCGTGATGATGCTGAACAGCCTCGTCATGGCGCTGACCATCGCGCTGGGCAAGATCGCGATTTCCATCCTGTCGGCCTATGCCGTGGCCTTCTTCCGCTTCCCCTTCCGCATGGCCTTCTTCTGGATGATCTTCATCACGCTGATGCTGCCGGTCGAGGTGCGGATCATCCCGACCTACAAGGTGGTCGCCGATCTGGGTCTGATCGACAGCTACGCCGGGCTGACCATCCCGCTGATCGCCTCGGCCACCGCGACGCTGCT
>CAIQMJ010001079.1 GCA_903872875.1 uncultured Variovorax sp. | reverse complement strand
CCCTGGCACATGCCCTGGCCGAGAAAGGGCGGCTGTTGATGCGCAGCGTCGCCGGCGACGAATACGCGGCGCTCGCGCCAGCGCCCGGCCACCAGCGCATGGAAGCGGTACGCCGCCTGCCGCCACAGCTCGCCGTCCTCCGGCGTGAGCCAGCGCGACAGCAGCTTCCAGGTCTCCTCCGGCTGCACGATGCGGCGCGGGTCTTCGCCGTCCTTCAGCGAGATCTCCCAGCGCCGGTGGTTTCCCGGCCCGATGACCATCGTGCAGGGGCGCTCGGGTTCGCAGTACTGGACGCTGTGGTCCGGCAGCTTCGCGAGGCCGTGTTCGTTGACGCGCACGTCGACCACCAGCCAGGGCTCGTCGAAAACCAGGTCTTCGAGCGTCAGGCCGACGAGATCGCGCACCGTGCTCGACGCGCCGTCGCAGCCGATCACGTAGCGGGCGCGCACGGTCTGCGTTTCACCGCTGTCATGCGTCAGCTGCAGGGTCGCGCCGTCCGCGTCCTGCGTGAGCCCGGTCAGCTCGGCGCCCAGCACGACCTGCGTGCGCCCGGCCTGCCGCACGTGTGCCCGCAGGATCTCCTCGACCGGCGGCTGCGTGAACACGTTCGATGGCGTGTAGCCCAGCGGATACGGCGGTGCGACCATCGTCAGCCGCTTGATGAGCTGCCCGTCGACGCCGTAATAGGCCGAGGGCGTGAAGGGCTCGACGTGCGCTTCGACGGCATCGACGACGCCGAGCTGCTGCAGCACACGCATCACCTCGTGGTCGATCGCGATGGCGCGCGGCTTGTCGTAGACCTCGCGCAGGCGGTCGCAGACGAACACGCTCAGGCCCTGCTTGGCGAGCAGTCCGGCGGCCACCGCGCCCGACGGGCCGAAGCCGACCACCGCGACGTCGAACACGTCGCGTTGTTCCGTGGGTGACATGGCCTCAGCCCTCGTCGCGGATCGGGTTGACCAGGGTGCCGATGCCTTCGATCTCGACCTCGAAGGTATCGCCCGCCTTCATCCAGACCGGCGGCGTGCGCGCCTGGCCGACGCCTGCGGGGGTGCCCATCACGATCACGTCGCCGGGCTCCAGCGTCAGCACCTCGCTGAGCAGCGCGATCGTCTCGGCCACGCCCCAGATCATGTCGGTGGTGTTGGCGTTCTGCATGACTTCGCCATTCAGGCGGCCCTGGATCTTCAGGCCGGCCGCGGCCGGTGGCAGCGCGTCCGCCGTCACCAGCACCGGGCCGAAGCCGCCGGTGCCGTCGAAGTTCTTGCCGATGGTCCATTGCGGCGTGCGCTTCTGGTAGTCGCGCACCGACATGTCGTTGAAGCAGGTGTAGCCGAACACGTACGACGGCGCCTCGGCCTGCGTCACGTGGCGCGGCACGCGGCGGCCGATCACCAGCGCGAGCTCGGCCTCGTAATCGAACTTGACCGACACCTTGGGCGCGATGCCAGCCTCGCCATGCGCGATCAGCGAACTCGCGCCACGGAAGAAGAACCACGGGTACTCGGGTTTCTCGCGACCGCCCTCCTTCGCATGGTCGAAGTAGTTGAGGCCGAGGCAGATGATCTTGCCGGGCTCGGGCACCAGCGGTGCGAGACGCAGGCCGGCCAACGGCAGGCGTGGCGCGTCCGACGCCAGCGCGCGCGTGGCCGCAGCGGCCAGGTCGACGCCCGCAGCCAATGCGCTTCGCAGGCTGGCCGGCACCTCGGGCAACGCCGCATTCAGGTCGATGACGCTGTCGCCGTCAACCAGGCCGAGGCGCGTCTGATCGCCTTTGAGGAAAGTGGTGAATTTCATGGGAGCTTCGGGGTGAGAAAGGAATGAATGCGTTGGAGGTGCGTCGCGGGTGCGCCAGTGGTGCGCGTCAGGCCGGCGTCTTCACGAAGAAGACCTGCCGCTGCGCTTCCTTCAGACGCGCGGAAGGCGGCTG
>CAIQMJ010001078.1 GCA_903872875.1 uncultured Variovorax sp. | reverse complement strand
TTGATTCTCGCGTGTGCCGAACCCTTTGCGGAGTCCATCATCGCAGCAGGGCGACTGCTGAACTTCGACGAGTTCCTCCTGATCCAGTGGCTGGCTCCCTTAGCGAGCGAAGCGCCAGCCGTTGTCATCGCGGTTCTTTTCGTCCTCTCCAACCGACCGGAGGGAGGGCTCACCGCCATGGTCAGTGACAAGATCAATCAGTGGACTTTATTGGTAGGCATGCTGCCGCTGGCCATGAGCTTGGGTGCTGGCGGATTGACGGCTCTGCCGCTGGACGCCCGCCAGCATGAGGAGTTCTTGCTGACGGCAGCGCAGTCCCTTTTTGGAGTCGGGCTGCTGCTGCGGCTGCGATTGAGCCTCATTGGCGCAGCAGCGCTCGCCGTCTTGTTCTCCGTGCAGGTGGTTATCGCACTTGTGTTTCGAGATGATCCTGCGCGCACGATTGAATCACTGACGATCCTCGCCTGGGTCTACCTAGCCTTGGCAGTTCCCTTGTACATCACTGGCATGCCGGGTTTCCTGCGCGCATGCGGGACCCTGCGCAGGGCTGCGCTGGACCGAAAGCTGGCGTGCGCGGCTCCTGCGGGAACAGGCCCGATCGATAGCTCGCGCGGTTAGCCGCTGTTCAACCACCACCGCTTGGTGGAACCGATTGGCTACATCCCGCCGGCGGAGGCTGAGCAACTAGCGCCGGCAACTCGCCAGTCCGGCCAGCGCGGTGGCGGCCTTAAATCAACCAATCTCCACGGAACCCGGCGCGACTCAAAGTGACCTGACCAGTTCGGTCAGCAATTAAGCGCTTGGAGACGGGTGGATTCGACCGGCATGCCTACAATGGGAGCTTCACTAAGTGGCACATTCAAGAACACTTAAGGGCGTCAATGCAAACAACTGTACCTACGAGTCAACGAGTCAAAGCGCTTGCAGCCCAAGCTACGGAGTTCAAGCAACACAGCGACAACTGCTCGGGACAAAGCGAGACCTGGAGCGAGCTCAATCTCGACAAGTTCGTCCAGATGCTGGTTGAAGAATGCGTCGGCAAAATTGAGGAGCACTGCTTGGAGGTTGATCAGCGCTCGATCAATCTCAATTCGTTGAAGAGCGCCTTACGTGCTCATTTTGAAACCCAGTAACCGCGTAACCGCGATCGCCGCGCGATGTCAGAGCGACGCGACGGCTGAGCGCACCTCATCAACGCTCAACACCTCGGACAGCACGACCGGCGGCCTGTCGTTTTGGTAAAGCACGTACAAAGGTACGCCATTGCGGCCGAGTTGGCCAAGGGCAGCCGTAATGGCCGGGTCGCGCCGTGTCCAATCGGCCCGCACCAACGCGACGTTTTTGGCTGAGAGGTCAGCCATCACCGCCGGATTCGCCAACGTGGTTCTCTTGTTGTACTGGCAGGTGACGCACCAGGCCGCGGTGAAGTCGACAAACACAGGGCGGCCGGTAGCCAGAATCTGCTCGACGCGTCCCGGCTCCCAGGCTTGCCAGGAACCTTCGCTGGCAACCGTGGCCGGCCGGACATCGACTGCCGTGATGTTGTGACCTGCATGCCAAGTCAGCAGCGCGAGCACGACGAATGAAATGCCACCCACGATTCGCCGTGAACGCCCGATCAGCGTGAGGGACCAGATCACCATGCTCATGGCGACCAGCAGCACCAGCAGCGATGCTGCGCCATCGATTCCGCTTTGTTGACCCAGGACCCACAGCAGCCAGGTCACCGTTGCGAACATCGGGAAGGCCATGAACTGGCGCAGGGTCGCCATCCAGGGTCCGGGCCGAGGCAGCAACTTGGCCACGGCGGGAATCCAGCCGGCGGCAAGGTAGGGCAAGGCCATGCCGAAGCCCAGGGCGGCGAAAACGAGCAAGGCCTGCGCAGTCGGCAGCGTGACAGCCAAGCCGAGAGAAGCACCCATGAAGGGCGCGGTGCACGGCGAGGCGATCGCCACGGCCAGCACTCCCGACAAGAATGAATTGATCACTGGGTGCCTGCTCTCCAGCGTTGCCAGTTTGTTCGGCAGGAAGGCACCGAACTCGAATAGTCCGGCG
>CAIQMJ010001077.1 GCA_903872875.1 uncultured Variovorax sp. | reverse complement strand
CTGCGGTGATGCTGTCGCCTAGTCCGGTGCAGGCGGACTCGATCAGACCCTTGAGCTCGTTCACGTCGAGCGCGACGCGCTCGCCGCGGTCCAGCACGTGCAGCGCAGGCGCGGCCGGCGTCTCCTGCGTTTCCTGCTTGGCGCGTTCCTGTGCGCGGCGATCGCGGTAGAGCACATAGGCGCGTGCGATGTCGTGGTGGCCGCCGCGCATCAGGCCGAGTTCGACCTGATCCTGCACATCCTCGATGTGGAAGGTGCCGCCGCCGGGACGCGAGCGCACCATGGCGCGCACGACGGCCTGCGTCAGCGTGTCGACGGTTTCGCGCACGCTGGCGGAGGCGGCGCCCTGCGTGCCGTGCACGGCCAGGAAGGCCTTCATCATGGCGATGGCGATCTTGTTCGGTTCGAAAGGAACGACGGCGCCGTTGCGGCGAATGATCTGGTAGTTTGCGAGCGCATTGGCGCTTGGCGTGCCCGCGATGTCGCGCGACAGCGCGGAGGTTTGCGCGGGTGCGGTGCGCGTGGCGGAAGGGGTGTGGAGAGCAGTTTGCATTCGGTCGGTCCTCGATGGAATTCTGGGGGACGGCGGTGCCATATTGGCCGTCGCACCGGCGGTGAGTGCCGGGGAGCACACACTATATCTAGGGCCTGAAGGGGTCGCAAGCCACTATATGTAGCGTTTTATGTCAGTTTCAAGCCGATGTACCAAGCGTCGCGCCCCTGTCGTGCATGGCAATGCCGCGTGACCGCTGGCTTGGCAGTCTCGATTCACCGGCTGATGCGGCCTCCCGCTGCTTTTTCGCTGGAAACCCGCATGGATGCTTGGATTCTCTCTTCGGGACTGGCCAGCTCGGGATGTTTGAGGCCATCCATCGCTTGCCAGCAGGCGATTGAAAAAATCTCAGAGCGGGTATGCGTCACCTGGAAACTCGACACCAGGCGCGGCAAATTCGCGCCGCAACCGCGGCCAGTCGAAGCCTGCGCCGGGGTCATGCTTCCGGCCTGGCGCGATGTGTTCGTGGCCGGCCATGAAGCGGATTGGATAGTGCCTGGCAAGCGCCGTGCAGAGCGGCACCAGCGCTTCGTATTGCTGCGCCTCGAAGCGATCACCTTCGAGACCCTCGAGCTCGATGCCGATGGAGTTGTCGTTGCAGTTCGTGCGTCCCTGCCAGGAAGAATTTCCGGCATGCCAGGCACGCGCGTCGCAGCTTACGAACTGCAAGAGTTCGCCGTGGCGCCGCAGATAGAAATGTGCCGAGACTTCGATGCCTCGGATCGTGCCGAAATAAGGATGAGCATCCCAGTCGAGCTGGTTGGTGAACAGGCGTTCAACCTCGTCTCCGCCATAGTGCCCGGGCGGCAGGCTGATCGAGTGCACCACGATCAGGTCGATCGACGCTGCCGCAGGCCGCGGTCCGAAGTTCGGTGACGACAGTGCGTGGGCCGGCTTGTACCAGCCGTCGTGCCACAGCGCCCCATCTGCTGCGGACTCAGTCATTGTTTGCCACCTGCAGCGCTTTCATCGCTGTTCGGCGTTGCAATATTCAGCCGTGCGATACGGGAGCGGATCTGCCGCAGGCTCAATTCCGAATCGGGCCGCAGCCGCAGTGGGGTTGAAGTTGCTTTCCGCCAGGGCCCGCACGCGCACCTCGCGCTCCCGCTGGTCGAGGTGCAGTTCGTTGCCATCGCTCAACGCGACTGCGCGGTGCGGGCCGTTCAGCAAAAGCGTACCTCCGAGCGCCGCCTGGAAATAGCCGTCGCGATCCTGCGAGGCACCGGTGCATGCGCCTTTGCGCGCGCCGAAGAACTCCACTTCGAGCAGGTCCTCGGGAAACGCGCCGAAGGTCACGGCCACGAACGGCCCGTCACCGCGCTGGCTGCAGGCATGGGTCGCACGCGCTACCAGTTCCTTGCCGGTGCCGGACTCGCCGCGCACCAGTACTGGCGCCACGCCGCGCGCCTCCTTGGCGATTCGCGGTTTCACCAACTGGATCGGTTCGGACTCGCCGACGAGCCGATCGAGGGCATCTTGGTCAACGTCCGGCGGAATCGCCGGGCGGGCCGCGTCGGGCGCCGCCGCGGCGGTCTTGGGCATCTGCGGCGCCTGCACGGCCGATGCGGCGACGGTATGAAACTGTTTGAGGTCAACTGGCCGGGTCAGGTAGTCGAGCGCGCCGGTCTTCGAGGCGAGCGCGTTGTCGGCCGAACCATAGGCCGTCATCACCACGCAGCGCTCGCTTCGCTGGCTGTGCTGCTGGATCTCCATGCCGCGCACGGTGGAAGGGTTCAAGGTGCTCACCGGCCTATTCTCTCAGTCGCGTGTCGGAGGGGGCGAACGTCACGAAGAATTCGTTGCCTTCGGCATTGCTGTCGGTCAGTGACGTCGCCGATAGTGGATGGCCGCATCGTGACGCCCACACAATTCGCGGCGGAGGAACAGTCAGAAGCCACTGGAGCGGCTTTTCGACGAGAAGAATGGTTCGAACAAGTGGCGCTGCAGGCGGGTTCCAATGCGCAGCGCGATGCGTTGTCGAGAAGATTCACAAGGATGTGGCGCAAGTGCTCGGAATCGAAGCGGACATCGCACCAGAGAGACGTCCAGCTGAAGCAGCACGCCCTTGCGGTGCGTGTGGCGCGCCCATTCCCGGGCGAGTGTCGCCGGCACCGTGTGGCTGCTCGCGTAGGCTCCAGTCGGTTACCGGCTCGCCGCGCGGCCAGAGCAGGGCATGCGCGCCGGTTCAGCGTTCGGCCGCCTGGCGGTGCGCGGCGCTGCAATACATGCCGTGCGTTCCGCGTACCGCGTCGCTCGCCGGCAGATGCAGGCTGCAATGCGCGCAGCGCAGCATGGCCTGCGGCGCACCGACGGCAGGCGGTGCGGGCTGGCGCGGTGGCACCACGCGTTCGCGCATCTCGTCGCGGCGGTTCTTTCGCCAAAGCCATATCGCGAAGAAGACAACGAAGAAGACGAGAAGATATTTCATGGCGCGCGATGCAACAGCACTTCGAGCACGAAGCGCGAACCGACATAGGCAAGCAGCAGCAGAGCCGCGCCTGCATAGAGCACGCGGCGTGCTGTCCGGCCGCGCCAGCCGAAGCGGGCCCGACCGGTCAGCAGCACCGCGAAGGCGATCCAGGCCAGTACCGAGAACACCGCCTTGTGATCCCACTTCCAGCTGCGGCCGGCCTGGCCGTAGAGCGTCTCACCGAACAGCACGCCTGCCAGCAGCGTGGCCGACAGCAACACGAAGCCGGCGGTCACGAAACGAAAGGTCAGGCGTTCGAGCGTGAGCAGCGGTACACCGGTTTGCGGTCCGGCGGCCAGGCGGATCTGCTTTTCGGCCCGCGTGATGAGCCAGGCGTGGACGACCGCCGCGCCGAACAGGCCGTAGGAAGCGATGCCGAGCGCGAGATGCAGCGGCAGCCAAGGCGATGCAGCCACGTGCAACGGCGTACCGGGAAACAACACGGCCAGCAGCACCACGGCCGCACCCAGACCGGCCAACACGCGTCGCACGGCGAGTTGCGGGAACAGCCGGCTTTCAACGGCGTAGACGGTCAGCACGAGCCAGGCCGTGACAGACAACGCAGGCGCAAAGCCGAAGCGCGGCACGTGACCGATGAGGCCCCAGGCCAGCGCCAACGCGTGCAGCAGCCAGGCCAGTCCGAGAACTGCCTGGGTCGTCTGCCGGGTCAACCGCGAGGCCATGGCCGCGATGAAGCCGTAGGTTGCCGCGGTGGCGATGCCCAGCACCACGCCGAGTGGGGAGGGGATCGCTAAAATCATCGCAGGAGTTTAATGGCTCTCCCCCAGGCTTCGCGCACGTCATGTGGCTGGGCCTCTGCTCTTGCCGGGAGCACAGCGACGGATCGCCGAAGGCATCTCCGCGGTGGCCTGCACGCGGTGGGCAGCCTGGCAGAACTTCAGCTTCACGACTTTCCACCGGCCCGCGCCTGACGGGCAGCAAGGTACTTCTCCCATGGCGACAGCCCTTACCGAAAAATTTTCCCGCCTCGTCAAGACGATGAGCGGCCAGGCCCGCATCACCGAGAGCAATGTGCAGGACATGCTGCGCGAAGTCCGCATGGCCCTGCTCGAGGCTGACGTGGCACTGCCGGTGGTGCGCGACTTCATCGCCCGTGTGAAGGACAAGGCGCTTGGGCAGGAGGTGCTGGGTTCCCTCAAGCCGGGGCAGGCGCTGGTTGGCATCGTGAACCGTGAACTCGCGGCGACGATGGGTGACGGTGTGTCCGACATCAATCTGGCCGCGCAGCCACCAGCCGTGATCCTGATGGCCGGCCTGCAGGGTGCGGGCAAGACCACCACGACCGCCAAGCTCGCCAAGCATCTGATAGAGAAGCGCAAGAAAAAGGTGCTGACCGTGTCGGGCGACGTCTATCGTCCTGCTGCCATCGAGCAGCTCAAGACCGTCACGAAGCAGGCCGGTGCCGAATGGTTCCCGAGCACGCCCGACCAGAAGCCGCTGGACATCGCGCGCGCTGCCCTCGACCATGCGCGCCGCCACTTTTTTGACGTACTGCTCGTCGACACCGCAGGTCGCCTGGCGATCGACGAAGTGCTGATGACCGAGATCAAGCAGTTGCATGCCGAACTGAACCCGGTAGAGACGTTGTTCGTGGTCGACGCCATGCAGGGTCAGGATGCGATCAACACCGCCAAGGCCTTCAAGGAGGCGCTGCCGCTCACCGGCATCATCCTGACCAAGACCGACGGCGATTCGCGCGGTGGCGCGGCGCTGTCGGTGAGGCAGATCACCGGCGTGCCGATCAAGTTCGCCGGCACCAGCGAGAAGATCGACGGCCTGGAGGTGTTCGACGCCGAACGCCATGCGGGCCGCATTCTCGGCATGGGCGACATCGTTGCGCTGGTCGAGCAGGTGACGGCAGGCGTCGACGTCGCGGCGGCGCAGAAGCTGGCGGCCAAGGTGAAGAGCGGTGCGGGCTTCGACCTCAATGACTTCCTCGGCCAGCTGCAGCAGATGAAGCAGATGGGCGGCCTGTCGAGCCTGATGGACAAGTTGCCTGCGCAGATGGCAGCCAAGGCCACCGAAGTCGATATGAACCGCGCCGAACGCGACATCCGCCGCAAGGAAGGGATCATCCAGAGCATGACGCCGCTGGAGCGCCGCAAGCCGGAATTGCTCAAGGCCACGCGCAAGCGCCGTATCGCTGCGGGTGCCGGCGTGCAGGTTCAAGAAGTGAACCGGCTGCTCAACGAGTTCGAACAGATGCAGGGGATGATGAAAAAGATGAAGGGCGGCGGCCTGATGAAGATGATGAAGAAGATGGGCGGCATGAAGGGAATGCCGCCGATGGGCGGCGGCGGAATGCCTCGCTTCTGAGCGCTCTTGCCGCTGCGCAAACAAGTTCGACCGTATTCCGGTCGACCCATGAAAAAGGCCCGCCGAAGCGGGCCTTTTCAATTCCAGAGGGCGGATGCCCTTGGGTGACAGCAAATCGAAACTTCCTTTTTTTTATCGGCTGGCTCAGGCGGTCGCGAGGGCCGGGCGTGCCAGGCGCAACGCATGCATCCAGGCGCGGCGCAGCACGGCGGGTGAACGCGACTCTTCGGGAATCAGCAGGTAACCGCGGTCGCGCAGCGTCGTGCCCAGCGCGATCTGGCTGGTCAGCACGGTCAGCGGGATCGCCAGCAGCAGCGGCAGCCCCACGGGCATCAGCCAGACCAGCGCACTGGCATCGATCAGCGCGATACCCACGGCCAGTGCTGCAACCACCAGCGACATCGGTGCGAGTTGCGACGCGGCGATCTTCCACGGCACGGCGGTGGCTTCACGCGGAGGCGACTTCCAGTCCAGCTTGATGCCCGTCAGGGCGACGATCACGAACAGCGAGTGAGCCAGCATGCGCACCGGGGCTTGCACGATCGCGAGACCGCTTTCAAGTACCGAGCTCTTGATCAGGCCTGACACGCCGCCGAACTGGTCCTGTTCGCCGCGCATGACCACTGCAGCAATGCCGAGGAGGCGCGGCAGGAACAGCAGACACAGCGTCCAGAGCCAGAGACCGGCCAGTTCCATGGGAAGCACGTTGAAGCTCGATACCAGGCTGGATCCGCTGAGCCAGAGCGCGGTACCCAGGGTCAGGAAGGCCAGCCACAGCGGTGCTGAGCAGTAGGCCATTGTGCCGGTCACGAACATCGCGCGGTGCACAGAATGGATGCCAGGCTCGGCCATCAAGCGGGCATTCTGCAAATTGCCTTGACACCAGCGACGGTCGCGCTGCAGTTCGGACAGCAGGTCCGGCGGTTGTTGTTCGTAGCTGCCGACCAGGTCGGACACCAGCCATACGTTGTAGCCGGCACGGCGCATCAGGGCGGCCTCGACGAAGTCGTGCGACATGATGCCGCCCGACATGCCGCCGGTGCCCTTGATCGGAGCCAGCGCGCAATGCTTCATGAAGGGTTCGACGCGGATGATGGCGTTGTGACCCCAATAGTGCGATTCGCCCAGTTGCCAGAACTGCATGCCCAGCGTGAACAGACGACCCGTCACACGGGAGGCGAATTGCTGCGCACGGGCATGCAGCGTGACGTGGCCGATGGCCTGCGTCGCGGTCTGGATGATGCCCGCGGTGGGGTTGGCTTCCATCAGCTTGACCATCGAGGTCAGGCAGTCGCCACTCATGACCGAATCGGCGTCGAGCACGACCATGTAGCGGTAGTCCTTGCCCCAGCGGCGGCAGAAGTCGGCCACATTGCCGGCCTTGCGGTGCGTACGGCGGGTGCGCAGACGGTAATACACCTCGACCTGCGGCTGGTTCGGACTGGTGGCCAGCGCTGCGCGAAGATCTTCCCAGGCAGCGCGCTCGGCAGCTGCGGTTTCCGGGTTGTAGCTGTCGGACAGCACGAACACGTCGAACTGCTTGGCATGTCCGGTGGCAGCGACCGATTCGCAAGTGGCGCGCAGGCCGGCGAACACGGTGGACACGTCTTCGTTGCAGATCGGCATGATGATCGCCGTCCGCGCGTCCGGATTCATCGGATGGTTGGCGACCTGCCTGACCGACAGCGCATGCTTGTCCCCGCGTACCGAGACGTAGAAGCCCATCAGTGCGGTCACGAATCCGGTGACGACCCAGCCGGACAGCAGGCCATACAGCCCGATCTGTCCGTATTCGAGCCAGAGGTTGTCATAGTCGGGTTGCACGCTGGCGAACAGCGTGGACGCAATCAAGGTGCTCAGTATCGTGAGCATCATGAAGGCGAGGCGGCGTTGCTTGGCGGCGCGCTGCCAGGGTTGTTCGGTTGCCGTCGACACTTCGGCCGGCGCGTTGGCGCCGCCAGCGCCGAGCTTCACCAACGCGGCGGTACCCAGGCTGTTCCAGAAGCCGCGCCACGGGCGGGGCGTCATCGAGCCACGGTTGATCGGCGGTGCGGTCACGGAATTAGGGTGACGCTCTTCACGCAGCGTGCTGCGTTGCTGGAGGTCGAAGTCGTTGAGGATGTTCAACTGCGAGAAATCGTTCGGTTTCATGTGCTGCTCACCCACGTTGCTTGTTGAGGGACGGCGTGTCGCCAATTGCCGGAAAGCGCTTGAACACGCATTCGGGGAAGGCGCCGCTTGCGGCGTCGAGCGCCATCAGCGAATGGCTCGAGGCGTGGGGCCTTGAGAGGGAAGCCTGCTTTTGACGCTTGGCGCCGCGTGCGGAGCGCAGTGCAAAAGAGGTGCTGATGAGTGCTGTCATGCCTCTACAGGGGCAAGCCCTGTGCCAACATGAAAAAATCGTTATGTGACAACGACTTGATGCGATTTTGGGGCCGTTTTTTACGGCTCTGGCTGCACCGGGCCTCCAAAACCCCTCATTTTGTCGTCTAATCACGACTAGAGAACCAGGGATCTGGAAAATACTCAATAAAATCAACGGTTTACCTGCGTCGCTCGACAGCGACAGCAAGCAACCGTCTTCAACTGGCCGGCGACGCCGGGTCGGCCTTGAAATGGCCAGGCGTGAGTTCGTGCTTCTGCAGAAGACGATAAAACTCCGTGCGATTGCGATCGGCCATCCGTGCGGCATCCGCGACGTTGCCGTCCGTCAGCTTCAACAGGCCGACCAGGTAATCGCGCTCGAAACGCTGCTTGGCTTCCGCATAGGTCTGGACCTCGATGCTGGGAACACGCAGGGCACGCTGGACCAGTGCCAGCGGGATCAGCGGTGAACTCGACAGCGCACACACCTGCTCGACCACGTTGAACAACTGCCGCACGTTGCCGGGCCAGGAAGCGGTGGTCAGGGCCTTCAGCGCTTCAGGCGCAAACCCTGAGAGCCGCTTGTTGTACTTGGTCGACAGGCGCTGCAGGAAATGGTTCGCCAGCAGCGGAATGTCCTCGCGGCGCGCGCTGAGCGGTGGCAGGGTCAGCGTGACCACGTTCAGACGGTAATAGAGATCTTCACGAAACTGGCCGGCCTCCATGGCCGCATCGAGGTCGCGGTGGGTGGCCGAAATGATCCGCACGTCGACATCGATCGACTGGCTGGCGCCGAGCGGGCGCACCGCGCGCTCCTGCAGAACGCGCAACAGCTTGACTTGCAGCGCCGGCGGCATGTCGCCGATTTCGTCGAGCAGCAGCGTGCCGCCGTCGGCCTGCTGGAACAAGCCCTTGTGATTGGCTACCGCATCGGTGAAGGCGCCCTTCATGTGGCCGAACAGCTCGGATTCGAGCAGCGCCTCGG
>CAIQMJ010001076.1 GCA_903872875.1 uncultured Variovorax sp. | reverse complement strand
GTGATGCGGCCGATGCTGGGCGAGCCTGTGCTGTCCGTGGTGCTCGTTACCGTCGGGCTGGCCGTGGTGCTGCGCTCGGTGGTCACCATGATCTGGGGCGCGGCACCGCACAAGTTCGCGGTGGACGGCGCGGACACGCTGGTCGACGTGGGCGGCATCGGCATGCGGACCAGCCAGATCGCGGTGATCGGCGTGCTGCTGGTGGCGATCGCCGGCTTCTGGTTCTTCCTGCGAAAGAGCCGCTTCGGCGTGGCGATGCGTGCGGTGGCCGCCGACGAGAAAACGGCGCGCCTGATGGGCGTGTCGACCGCGCGCGTGCAGGCCGTCGCCTGGGCAGCGGCATCGGGGCTGGCTGGCCTGGCCGGCGCGTTCTTCGCGGTGATCTACGGGCTTGCGCCGACCATCTACGAAATCGGCCTCAAGGCCTTTCCGGCCACGGTGCTGGGTGGCTTCGACGCGGTGCTGGGCTCGGCCGTGAGCGGCCTGGCCATCGGCGTGCTCGAGAACCTGGTGGGCGGCTACATGCCGAGCACGCTCAAGGAGATCGCCGGCTTCGTGCTGATTCTGGTGGTGCTGATGGTGCGGCCGTTCGGGCTGTTCGGCGAAAAACGGATTGAGAGGGTCTGATGCGCAGCGGTTTCTTCAAGCAACGGTACCGGGACTTCGTCGTCCTCACCGACTCCCCGGCGGTCAAGGCCTGGACGGCACTGCTGTTGGTGCTGCTGGTGGCGGCACCCGCCATGGTGGGCAACTTCATGCTGTCGCACCTGACCATGATCCTGCTCACGATCGTGGGCGCGCTCGGGCTCATGGTGCTGACCGGCTTCACGGGCCTGATCTCGCTCGGCCATGTCGGCTTCCTGATGCTGGGCGGCTACGCCTACGCCATCGGCGTCACGCGGCTGGGGCTGCCACCCGAGCTGGCGCTGGTGCTGTCGGCCGTGGCGCCGGCGGTATTCGGCCTGATCGTGGGCCTGCCCTCGCTGCGGCTGCACGGGCTGTACCTGGCCATCACCACGCTCGCGTTCAGCTACATCGTCAGTGCCGCCATCCTGGCGGGCGGCAAGTTCACGGGCGCGGGCAGCGGGATCATGGTCGAACGCCCGGTGATGTTCGGCATGAACCTGGCGAGCGACCGCGCCTTCTACTGGTTCTGCCTGGCGATGGCGGTGCTGGCCGTGCTGCTGGTGCTCAACCTGCGCCGCTCGTACGTGGGCCGCGCGCTGGTCGCGATCCGCGACAACGACATCGCCGCACGCACCATGGGCGTGAGCCTCGTGCGCTACAAGCTGCTGGCCTTCCTGATCAGCGCGGCGCTGACGGGCGTGGCCGGCGCGCTGATGGGCATGTACATGAACATCGTCTCGGTGGAGGGCTACCCGTTCCTGCTGAGCATCGAGGCGCTGGCGATCATCGTCGTGGGCGGCATCGGCTCCGTGCTGGGCGCGGTGCTGGGCACCGTCTTCATCCTGACGATGCCCGAGGTGTTCGGCTGGCTGATGGCCGCCATCGGCGGCCAGCTGGCCGACAGCATGGCCACGCGCGCGCATGAGGTGAAGACCATCCTGTACGGCCTTGCCGTGATCGGCTTCCTGCGCTTCGACCCGCGCGGCCTGCGCGGCATGTGGCACGACCTGCGCCATACCTGGGTGCACTGGCCGCTGCGCTACTGACCTGATTTTCCCGACGTTCGACCCAACGATGGCCCCAGGCCACATACAGAAAAAGGAGCTTGCATGAACAGGAGACTCACCACCCTCGCCGCTGCCGCACTGCTGGCCATCGGCGCCTTCGGCCCGGCGGCCGCGCAGCAGCAGGGCGTCACCGACACGGAAATCGTGATCGGCGACATCCTGCCGCTCACCGGCCCGCCGGCGCTGCTGGGCGTGGCGCATAACCTCGGCGTCAAGGTGGCGCTGGCCG
>CAIQMJ010001075.1 GCA_903872875.1 uncultured Variovorax sp. | reverse complement strand
TCAGCGCGAGGATCACAGGCTTATCCTCGGCCGTCCTTCGTCCGTTTGCCCGGGCACGTCCCAGTGGCCAACGTCGGACGACCAGATCGCGTTGATCTTCACGCCGAGCGGGTTGACCTTGTCGTTGAAAGCCGCAGCCACCGTGCGGTCGTCCGCCTCGGAGCCGAAGTAGAAGTTGTTCACCCAGCGGTCGCGGATGTCCTCCACCTTCTCGATGCCGGCGAGTGCGAAGTCGTCGATCTCGGACTCGTTCGGCTCCCGGCTGTGCGGCAATGCCGAAATGCCCAGGCTGTCGCGCAGCAGGGTCGACCTGTCGAGCGTGCGTCCCTTCAGGAATTCGGCGCCGTGGCTCTCGAACAGCCGGGCCAGCAGTTCGATGTCGGCCTCGGCCGGATCGTAGTTGCGCACCGCCTCGCGGTTGCGTTTCTCCCAGCGGTCCACCAGGTGGGTATAGACATGCGATCCCCAGTCGGCGCCGCCTTCGAGCAGTCCCACGCGCAGACCGGGAAAGCGCCGCGTCACGCCGCCGAAGAACAGCGCCTTGGCAAAGGCCTGCGAGCCGTCGGCGAAGTGGCCGATGTGGTTGTTCATGTAGTTGCTGATCGACTGCCGGCCGGTCCAGCCCTGGCTGCCGTAGTGCGTGGTCACCGGCACGCCGAGCTCGACCACCTTGGCCCAGAACGGGTCGTAGTCGTGCTCGCTGTCGATGCCGTAGAAGTCGATGTAGCCCACCTGCTTGGCGATTTCCGGATGCTCGGCCGCCGGGTACTTCTCGGCGATGGCGCGGATCGGGCGGCGCACGCCGCCGGCAATGTTGATCACCTTGAGGCCCAGCGTCTTGACCGCGAACTCGAGCTCCTCGATGCCTTCCTGCGGCGTGTGCAGCGGGATGCCCGCCACCGGCGTCAGGCGGTCGGCGTAGGGCCGGTACTGGTCGGCGTGGAAGTGGTTGATGGCGCGATGCAGCGGCTGGCGGTATTCGCTGCCCGCCGCGGCGGGCGAGAGCACGTCGTTGGGGAACAGGATCGAGTAATCCGAGCCCTGTTCGCCCAGACGCTCATGCAGCAGCGAGGGCAGCGTGTAGGTGGCGAGGTCGTAGGTGTTGCGTGTCACGCGGGCCCACCAGGGCGCGCGCAGCGTACGGTGGAACTGGCGCTCCTCGGCGCTCTGCTGGTACCAGTCCCTGCCGCCGCCATTGCGCGTGACGAAGCGTCCGCCCAGCGCCTTGCGCAACGCGTCGACGAGCTTGTTGCCACCGTACTGCGCCACATAGTCCTCGAGGACTGGCGCGAAGTCGTTGACGTGGACATCCGTGTCGATCACGGGATGGTCGAGGCCGGCCTTGACGGCGGCGGAGCGCGACACGCGCGCCCGGTTCAAACGATCGTTCATCTGCGGTTTCCTTGGTGGGAGAAGGACGCCGCAGGCTACGTGGAGCCGGTGCGCTTGCCAAAGAAGGCTTTGGCTGTTGCTTACGCGAAACTCGCATGAAGAAACGCGTGGCTGCTGGCGGGGATGTGCCAGACCCCTTCAGCCGCGGGTGAGGGCGGCGTGGCTTCCGGACTCGCTGCTGCCGGTGAGCGCGCCCAGGTGATGTATCCCTGAGGTCTACTCAGAGTGTCGAAATGGGGAAATTATCTCCTTCGATTCTTCACTACGATGTCTGCTTCCCCCATTTTTCAAGGAGCACTGCATGCCTGTCGTTCGAGTGAGCTGGTTTGAAGGCAAGGACCATCAACAGAAGGAAAAGGTCGCCGCGGAAATCACCGAGAGCATCGTCCGGCATACCGCGACCGATCCCAACTACATCTACGTGATCTTCGAAGATGTGAAGCCTTCCGACTGGGCCGGTGCCGGCAAGTTGTTCGGGCAGGCGGAAGAGAAGAGCGCAGGCTGACCTCGGTACGGCGCATGGCGGAGTCGGGCATGCTGGCGTCGATGAAGGCAGTGGTCATCTACCAAGCAGGTGGGCCGGAGGTGCTCAAGGTCGAGTCCCGGCCCATTCCGCAGGCAAGGCTCGGCGAGGTACTGATTCGCGTCGAAGCGTTCGGCTTGAATCGCTCGGAGCTGTTCACTCGGCAAGGGCACTCGCCTGGGGTGCGTTTCCCTCGTGTGCTCGGCATCGAGGCTGTCGGCACCGTCGCCGCGGCGCCAGGTGGCGAGTTCCCTTCCGGCCAGATGGTCGCGACGGTGATGGGCGGCATGGGCCGCGCCTTCGATGGCGGCTATGCGGAATACACGGTGGTCCCCGCCGATCAGGTTCGCGCATTCCATTCCTCGCTCCCCTGGGACAAGCTGGGCGCATTGCCCGAAATGCTTCAGACGGCCTGGGGCGCGTTGTTCCGCGCCCTGCGCCTGCTGAAGGGTGAACGGCTGTTGATCCGCGGCGGCACCACGTCGGTCGGTCTCGCCGCGGCGGCGATCGCCAGGTTGCACGGCGCGGAGGTCGCTGCAACGTCACGCAGTCCCGCCGGCGAGGTCGTGGTGCGAAACGCGGGCGCAGACCACTTCTTTCTCGACGACGGCGACATTGCCCCGGCCGTACGGACGACCTGGGACGGAGGCGCCGACAAGGTGCTCGAGCTTGTCGGGACGACAACGCTCGAAGACTCCCTCAGGAGCACAAGAGAACCGGGCATCGTCTGCATGGCGGGAATGGTGGGGGACCGCTGGTCCATGGCCGATTTCGCGCCCATGGACGTGATTCCCAGCGCGGTGTCGCTGACCACCTATTCCGGCGGTGTCTCCGACTTCATGGCGACGCCCCTCCAACAATTGCTCGACCAGGTTGCCGCGGGCACCCTTCCCGTCGGCCCGAGCCGCGTTTTCCACATCGACGACATCGTCGAGGCGCACCGCACGATGGAATCGAACAGCGCAGGCGGCAAGATCGTGGTGATCGCGCGATGATGAAGTGCCATCGAACGGAGAACCATCTTGAGTGAACATGCTGTCACGGTCCTGATCAGCCGCAACGTCAAGGCCGGCTGCGAGGCGGAATTCGAGCGCGTCACCCACGCGCTCATGCAGATTGCGGGACGCTTCAAAGGCTACCTGGGCGCGCAGCTGGTGCATCCCGGCGAAGACCCGGAAGTCGAGGACACGATGTACCACGTCGTTCTGGCGTTCGACCATCAAGCCAATCTGGACGCCTGGAACAGCTCTCCCGAGCGCGAAGAAGGTCTCCTGGCCGCGGCGCCGTTCATCGAAGGTCAGCCGCGTATCAGACCCATGGTCGGCCTGGGGCTGTGGTACCGCACGCCCTCGGCCGGTCCGCCACGCTGGAAGGTGGCCGTCGTGACGTGGCTGGGCATCTGCCCGACGGTGTACCTGTTGTTCCTGCTGACCGGCGATCTGCTGAAGTCCTGGGGCCTGCTGCCACGTACGGTCGTGCTTACGATCGCGGTGGTGGCGGTCATGACATGGCTCGTTGCACCTCAGCTCACGAAGCTGCTGCGGCCCTGGCTTCTTTCGAACCGCACGAGGACCTAGGCTGCTCCCGATGCCGCCATGCCCATGACTTTCCGATCCACGGATTTCGCGACCCTGCAACGGCTGGACGCCGGGGAGCTTCCTGAGTTCGAGGCGCAGATCGATGGCTGGATCGCGCCATTCGAGCCCGCGGCGCAATCGTCCTACTTCGCGCTGGTCGACGATTTGCCGTGCTGCGTCGGATGCATCCCGCGCGACGTGCGTGCACGGGTCGAGGTGTTCGCGATGGCGCCGATCGCCGTGACCGGCGAGCGCGTGCGTCTCGCGGGCCGCCTGCGCGCCCTGCCGGACGACGACGCATCGGGATGGAAGTTCCAGCTGCACGATGCCCTTGCGCTGCCGCGGCAACGCGAATCCGACGGCCGCTTCACGCGGCGCAATGTCCTGCGCACGCTGGCCTGGGCTGCGGCGGCGGCGGCCCAGCAGGCCTGCACGACGGCGCCGGCCGGGCTGCTGGCCGCGTCCACGCCAGCGCCCGCGCCCGCGCCCGACGCCAGCCTCCGCCTGCTCGAGACCATGGCCAGCGTCGACATCCATTCCCACGCCGGCCACGTCATCGGCGTCAGGCGCGTCGAGAACGGCGGCGCCTTCGAACCGGTCGCAGGACCGATGCGCGAGGGCGGCATGGCCGTGCTGTGCCTGGCGATCGTCTCCGACACGCCCACGCACCATGTCACCGCCGAGAAGCGCATCCGGCCGTTCCGCGATCCCGTGCCCGGCGAACTGCAG
>CAIQMJ010001074.1 GCA_903872875.1 uncultured Variovorax sp. | reverse complement strand
CGCATGGCCCGGATGCATGCGCTTCGTCATCGCCCCGTCGCCCAGGAAGGCCCAGGTGCCGGACGCGAAGGAGCCCGCGATGCCGAGCGCCCGGGCCGTCGTCGCGGCGTCGAAGCGCAGCAGCCGGGCCACGGCCGCCGCGGCGCCGAACACGCCGCAGGTGCCGGTCGAATGCCATCCCGCGCCGTTGTGCCCGTCGTAGCCGCCGCTGGCTTCCATCACGCGCCGGCCGACCTCGTAGCCGACCAGGATGGCGCAGAGCAGATCGGCTTCCGATGGGGCCGTGGCACCTTCGCCCGGCGGCAACGCCAGCGCCGCCATCACCGCGGGCACGACCACCGCGCCGGAGTGGTCGCAGCCGCTGGCGTCGTCGAGTTCGAGTGCATGTGCCGCGGTGCCGTTGACCAATGCACTCACGCCTGGTGGTGCAGAGATGTCGCGCCCCCAGAGTGCGGCGGCGCCGGCATCGCCGAAGGCGGCGCGCGCGGCGGCCCAGGCCGCCATTGGTTCGGGCTGGCGCGCGCCACCGAGCGCCGCGCCGAAGGTGTCCAGCGTGTGGCGCCGCACCGCCTTCACGGTGTCGGGCGACAACGCGGCCATCGTCACCTGCGAGGTGAACGCCGCGAGCACCTGCGACATCGAGGGCGTGCTCATTTGGCGGCGATACCCTTGCCGGCCGCCGATGCAGCCTGCGTGTTGATGGTCACCGCCTGCACCTTGGCGTAGGGCAGCGCCCAGGTGTCGAAGATGCGTGCGTAGCTTCCGTCCGCGATCATGAGCGTCAGCGCCTGCGCGACCGCGTCGCGCAGCGCCGGGTTGGTCTTGGCGAAGCCGAAGCCCGCGAGGTCGACCGCGATCGGCTGGCCGATCAGCACGAAGGCCCCCTTGTCCGGCGACTTCGGGAATTCGTTGAGGTAGCGGATGGCGTCGACGCCCTGTGCCGCCGCGACCACGCGGCCCTGGATGATCTGCAGCCGCGCATCGGCGGTCTTGTCGGTCAGCGAATACTTGATCTCCGGCAGCTTGCGCGCGATGCAGACGTTCTTGTTGAAGTCCTGCAGACGCACGAAGAAGATGCCGTTGCGGTTGACAGCCACGTCCTTGCCGCAGACATCCTCGACCTTGTTCAGGCCCTTGGCCTGGTCGGGCATCGTGAAGAGCTGCGTGCCGGTGGAGAAGTAGTCGACGAAGTCGACCTTCTCGCGGCGCGCCGGAATGTCGGTCATGCCCGAGGCGCCCATGTCGATGCGGCCGGTGTCGAGCGAATTGATCAGCTGGTCGAAGGACTGCTCGGACCATTCGACCTGCAGGCCCAGGCGCTTGGCGATTTCGACCGTCAGGTCGATGTCCAGGCCCTGCAGCTTCTGCGTCATCGGGTCCTTGAACTCCAGCGGCGGATAGGTCGGGCTGGTGCCGACGCGCAGCTTGCCGGCCTTGCGGATGGCGTCCGGCACGAGAGCCGAAGCGCTTGCCGCGGTCTGGGCCGGCGCATGCAGCGACAGCGTGGCGCAGGCCAGCGCGGCGGCCAGCAGGCGGGAGCGCGAGAGGATGGATGGCTTCATGTGGGACGTTGCTCAGTGAGTGGGTTCGGGCGTGGCCGCGCGCTGCACGAACGCGCGGGTCCGTGCCTGGACGGGGTTGTTGAATATCTGGTGGGGCGTGCCGACTTCGACGATGCGGCCCGCCTCCATGAAGGCGATGCGGCTGCAGACCGCGCGCGCGAAGGCAAGCTCGTGCGTCACGACGAGCATGGTCTGGCCCGATGCGGCCAGCGCCTTCATCACGTCCAGCACCTCGCCGACCAGTTCGGAATCCAGCGCCGAGGTCGGCTCGTCGAACAGCAGCACCTTTGGCCGCATGGCCAGTGCGCGTGCGATCGCCACACGCTGCTGCTGCCCGCCCGACAGCTGGGACGGATAGCGTTGCTCGAAGCCGCGCAGGCCGACCTGGGCGAGCAGTTCGGCCGCATGGGCCTCGGCCTCGCGCCGCAGCATCCTGCGAACCACCATCGGGCCGAGCGTGACGTTGTCGAGCACCGTCTTGTGTGCGAACAGATTGAAGCGCTGGAACACCATGCCGGTGGCCGAGCGCTGGCGTGCTACCTCGGCATCGGGCAACTGATGGAGCGCATCCTTGCCGGCGCGGTAGCCCGCGAATTCCCCGTTGACGTACAGCTCGCCGCTGTCCACGCCCTCGAGCTGGTTGATGCAGCGCAGGAGGGTGCTCTTGCCCGAGCCCGAGGGGCCGATGATGCCCAGCACTTCGCCCTGCGCCACATCCAGCGACACGTCGCTCAGCACCTGGGTCGTGCCGTAGCGCTTGCACAGCTGGCGCGCGATGACCACCGCGCTCATGGAGTCGCCCCGGCCTCTGTGCGTCCCTGCGCCATCGCGCGGTGCGCGGAGCGCGACAGGCGCGTCTCCAGCATGCGCTGCAGCAGGCTCAGCAGCGTGACCGCGATGAGGTAGTAGATGGCGCAGACGATCAGCAACTCGATCACGCGGCTGTTGACGTAATAGATGAGCGAGGCCGAATGGATCAGCTCGCCGTAATTGACGACGGCCGCGAGCGAGGTGGTCTTGAGCATGCCGATCACCTCGTTGCCGATGGGCGGCGTGATCACCCGCAGCGTCTGCGGCAGCACCACATGGCGCATCAGTTGCCATTGCGTCATGCCGACGGCCTGTGCGGCCTCGTACTGGCCGCTGTCGATCGAGAGGATGCCGCCGCGGATGACCTCGGCCGTGTAGGCGCCCTGGCAGATGCCCAGCCCCAGCCACGCGGCGAGGAAAGGCGTCATCACTGTGACCGTTTTCACTTCCCACAGGCCCGGTATGCCCATCGTCGGGAACACGAGCGCGAGGTTGAACCAGATCAGCAACTGCAGGTAGACCGGCGTGCCGCGGAACAGCCAGATGTAGCCGGACGACATCGCCTGCGAAACCGGGTTCTGCGACAGCCGCATCAGTGCAGCGACCAGGCCCAGCGCGATGCCCAGCGCCATCGACGCGGCGGTCAGGATCAGCGTGTTGCCCAGCCCGCTCAGGATCACCGGCGCGGTGAAGAAGGTTGCGACATAGGGCCAGTCGATGCGACCCAGCGCGAAGGCGCGCACGAGGAACGCCAGCACGGCGACGCACAGCAGGCCGGCGACCCAGCGTCCAGGCCGCGCAGCGGGCCGCCGGACGCGCGCGGCAGGTGCTGCGACGGTGCCGATCCCGGCAATGGGAGGCAAGGCTGACACGGAAACTCCTGACCCGATCGATGCGTTGAGGAAAAGCGTCATGCCGAAGGCGGCATGGTTCTTGATGGTGAACCTGAGTGTATTGACGCGCAACTTTCTTCGCAAGTGAAAAGTTTCCTAATAGGAAACTTTTGAAGATGAGTCCGGGAGTGCAATCGACCACCACTGCCCGTCGCTCAGAGCTTGTGCGTCGACAGCAGGATGCTGGTCTCCGACGTGGCGATCCCCGGTATCAGGCGGATCCGGTTGAGCACGCTGTCGAAGGCTTCAAGGTTGTCGGCCCGCAGTTCTGCCACCACGTCCCAGCGGCCGTTGGTGGTGTGCAGTGCTTCCACGTTGGGGTCGCCGCGCAGTGCCTGCAGCACGCGCGATGTCGTGTTTCCTTCGATGGAAATGCTGGTGATGGCGCTGATGCGCTGCGGCCCGGCGGCCGGCTTGAGCCGGACGGTGTAGCCGACGATCACCCCGGCCGCCTCCAGCCTGGACAGGCGGTTCTGGACCGTGGCGCGTGATACCTGGAGTTTCCTGGCCAGGGTGGCGGCCGGCTCGCGCGCGTTGTCGCGCAGCAGGCCCAGGAGGCGGACATCTGTCTCGTTCATGTGTGCATATCGCCAGAAGGCATGATCAATCTGCCAAGGTGTCGCTCGAAATCTGCGATCCCGATACTTTCGCTTGAATGTTCGTGGTGCGAAACTTTATTCGAACGCGAGTGCCGTTGAGCAGCTTTCATGCCCAGTCGAACAGGGGGGCGAGCGCAGGTCCGCCTTCGGGCGGTGCGGCCGGGCGCGACGACGGTGCAGCGGCGCACCAACATGAGCAGGGTTTCCTGCAGGTACACCCAAGAATCAAATGTGTACAAATAGAAAACTAAATGTTCCATGTGGCACAGTTTCTGCTGAAACACGAAACAACCAAAGTTGAACTACAGGACACCTCTGATGAAGCACCATCGACCTGCCGGAAGGCCGGCTCCATGACATCGACCGGCTCGGCATTGCTCCGCCTGCTGCGCGGCGCCGACGTCTATGCGCCGGAACACGTGGGGCGTCGCGACATCCTGGTCGGCGGCGGCCGCATCCTGCAGATGGGCGCGTCGCTCGCCGAGTTCGCACATGCCGGCATCGAGGTCGTGGATGTCGGCGGGCTGCGGCTGGTGCCGGGCTTCGTCGACCAGCACATCCATCTGCTGGGCGGTGGCGATGCGGCCGGGCCGCTAGGCCGCGTGGCGGAACTCACCCCGGAGGACCTCGCGCTGGCCGGCATCACGACGGCGGTCGGCGTGGTCGGCGTCGAGATGGAAGCGCGCGGACTCCTGTTGCTGCTGCGCAAGGTGCATGAGCTCACGCGCGCCGGCCTGACTGCGCTCATGTATACCGGCTCGTTCCGGCTGCCGGCGCCCTGCATGCTGACCAGCGTGCGTGCCGACGTGGCGTTCATCGACCAGGTGATGGGTGTGAAGACCGCGGTCTCCGAGCGTTTCTATCCGAACCAGGATGCCGCTGCATTGATGCAGCTCGCCGGCGAAATGCTGCAGGCCCGTGCGATGACCGGCAAGGCCGCGGTCCTGCACTGCCACATGGGCGGCATGGCCGAAGGCATGGCGCCGCTGTTCGAGCTGGTCGAGCGGCTCGGCATGCCGCCATCGCAGATCGTGCCGACGCACGTGAATCGCACGGCGGCCTTCTCGCCCGTCTTCGACCATGCGATGCGTTTCGCGCGCCTGGGCGGCACCATCGACTTCAGCTGCTGCGTGTCGCACCGGGACGGCAATCCGACCGGCGTGGACGTGCACGACGCCGTGCGGCAGAGTCTCGATGCGGGCGTTCCACTGGAACGCCTGAGCTTCTCGTCCGACAGCAACGTGCCGGCGGCCGTGCGCGGCGCGGCCGGCGAGCTGCTCGGCATGCGGGTCGTGCCGCCCACCGTGCTGCACCGCGACCTGATGCGCATCGTGCACGAGGCCGGCGTGCCGCTTGCCCAGGCGCTGACATTGATCACCACCAACGTGGCGCGCGGCCTGGGCCTGCAGCAGCGCAAGGGCGCGCTGCGGCCGGGCATGGACGCCGATCTCGTCGCGCTGGATGCGCAGGATCGCATCCATGCCGTGATGGCCGGCGGCGAGTGGCTGGTGCAGGGAGGCCGTGCCATTCCGCGCGGACCGTTCGCGCCTGTCCGGGTGCACGCGGCCGAGGGGACACGGACATGACGCGCTACGCCAATCTCGGTGCGGCCCTGTCGCCGACCGCATCGCCGGATGCCGTCGCGCTGATCGACCTGAGCCCCGCCGAGCCGCGGGAAGTGAGTTATGGGGAGCTTGCCGCCCTGTCGCGTGCGGCAGCCCGCGGCTTCGTGCGGCGCGGACTGCGCCGGGGCGACGCGGTCGCGGTGATCGCCGCCAACCGGCTCGAATTCCTGGTGTCGGTCTTCGGCGCGCTGCAGGCCGGCATCACTGCCGTGCCGGTCAACCACAAGCTGCCGGTGGCCACCATCGCCTCACTGATCGGCGACGCCGGCGTCAAGCTGCTGCTCGGCGACCGGCAACGGCTGGCGCTGTGCCCCGACACGCCGCCACGCATCGACTTCGACGGCGCGGGCCCGGCGGGCTTCCAGGCCTTTCTCGACCCCGGCGAATTCGAGCCCGTGCCGCCCGACGAAGGCGACGTGGCCATGGTGATCTACACATCGGGTTCCACCGGCCGGCCCAAGGGTGTGATGTTCTCCCACCTCGGACACCTCTGGGCGCTCGACCAGCGCACCAATGCCAGCAGCCCGCGTGGCCAGCGCACGCTGGTGGCCGCGCCGCTGTACCACCAGAACGGGCTGGCTTCGTGCCAGGCCGCGCTGGCCAGCGGCGGTGCCGTGGTGCTGCTGCCCGGCTTCACCGCGGCCAGCTACATCGATGCCGCATCCACGCACCACGCGACCATGCTGACGGCGGTGCCGACCATGATCGCGCTGGTGGCGCGGGAACAGGAGGCGCTGGCACGGGCCGACCTGTCGGCGGTGCGCATCGTGCGCGTGAGTTCGGCGCCGTCCACGCCCGAACTGATGGCCGAGGCCCGCCGCATCTTCCCGAACGCGACCATCGTCAACGGCTTCGGCACGACCGAGGGCGGGCCGGTCTGCTTCGGGCCGCATCCGCGGGGACTCGTGCAGCCGGACATGTCGGTGGGCTGCGCGCATCCGGAGGTCTCGCTGCGCCTCGTGCGCGACGGTCGCGAGAGCGACGAGGAAGGCGTGCTGCAGATCCGCAGCCCGGCGCTGATGCTGGGCTACCGCGGCCTGCCCGACCAGAGCCGGCGCGCGATCACCGCCGACGGCTACTACGACACCGGCGACATCTTCCGCCGTGACGCCGACGGCTTCTTCTACTTCGCGAGCCGCGCCGACGACATGTTCGTCTGCGGCGGCGAGAACATCTTCCCGGGCGAGGTCGAGGCCGTGTTGCTGGGCCATCCTGCCGTGCACGAGGCGGCCGTGCTGCCCATCGCCGACGCGATCAAGGGCCACAAGCCGGTCGCCTTCGTGGTGCTGAAGCCGGGCATGCAGGCGACCGAGCCGCAACTGCGGCAGCACGCGCTCGACCACGCACCGCCCTACCAGCACCCACGCCGCGTGTGGTTCCTGCCCGAGATGCCGCTGGCCGGCACCAACAAGGTCGACCGCAGGCGCCTGGCCGAGCTCGCCGGCACCCTGCTTGGCACCGACTCCCTTTGATCCACGCTCCAGAGAAGAACATGAAGGCATATTTCATTCGCGAACACGGCGGCCCCGAGGTCATGGCATTCGCAGACGATTTCCCCGATCCGGTGGCAGGCCCGGGCCAGGTGGTGATCCGCGTGCGCGCATCGACGCTCAACTACCACGACATCTTCACGCGCCGCGGCATGCCCGGCATCAAGATCCCGCTGCCGGTGATTCCGGGGCTGGACGTGGCCGGCGAGATCGTCGAACTCGGCGCCGATATCGAGGGCTGGGCCGTCGGCGATCGCGTGCTGGTCGACCCCATGAACCGCGTCGAGGGCGGCCTGATCGGCGAGACCACGCATGGCGGCCTGGCGGAATACTGCCGCGTGCCCGTGCACCAGCTGATCCGCCTGCCCGGCAACGTGAGCTTCGCCGATGCGGCGGTGCTGCCGACCGCCTATGGCACCGCGCTTCGCATGATGTACACCAACGGCCGCATCCAGCCGGGCGAGAAGGTGCTGGTGCTCGGTGCCAGCGGCGGCGTCGGCGTGGGCTGCGTGCAGCTGGCCAAGCTGGCCGGTGCCGAGGTGATCGCCTGCGCAGGTTCCGACGAGAAGGCCGAGCGTCTCAGGGCCCTGGGTGCGGACCACACGATCAACTACAACACCAAGGATTTCGTGGCCGAGGTCCATGCGCTCTACGGCAAGCCGAGCCGGCGCGGCGCCAACATCCACAAGGGTGTGGACGTGGTCGTCAACTACACGGGCGGCGACACCTGGGTGAAATCGCTGAAGTGCCTGCGCGTCGGCGGCCGAGTGCTGACCTGCGGCGCGACCGCGGGGTTCAACCCTGTGGAGGACCTGCGCTACATCTGGGCCTTCGAGCTCAACATCCAGGGCTCGAACGGCTACAAGCCGGCTGACCTGCTGCAATTGCTCGACCTGGTGAGCGCCGGCAAGCTGCAGGTGGTCGTCGACGAGGTCTTCCCGCTCGAGCGTGCCGATGAGGCCTTTGCGCGCATCGAGGAGCGCAACGTCTTCGGCAAGGTGCTGGTCGCCCCATGAGTGCTGCGCCAAATCCGCGTGGCGGCAACGCGGCGGGCTGCGATCTGCAGATCCGGCAACTCGTCAAGCGCTACGGCGGCGTCACCGCAGTCGACGGCGTGGACCTGTCGATTCCGCCGGGAAAGCTGCTGTCGCTGCTCGGCCCGTCGGGCTGCGGCAAGACCACGATCCTGCAGTCGATCGCCGGCTTCGTGCGGCCCGACGAAGGCGACGTGCGCATCGACGGCGTGTCGGTGCTGCCACGCCCGCCCGAGAAGCGCGAGACCGCGATGCTGTTCCAGCACTACGCGCTGTTCCCGCACATGACGGTGCGCGAGAACATCGGCTTCGGACCCCGGATGCAGCGCTGGCCGGCCGCGGACATCGCGCCGGCCGTGACCCAGGTGATGGACCTGGTGCGCATCGGCGGCTTTGCGGACCGCTATCCGGGCCAGCTGTCCGGCGGCCAGAAGCAGCGCGTCGCCCTGGCGCGCGCGCTCGTCACGCGGCCCAAGGTGCTGCTGCTCGACGAGCCGCTCGGCGCGCTCGACCAGAACCTGCGCGAGGCGATGCAGGTCGAGCTGCGCAAGCTGCAGCAGAACGTCGGCATCACCAGCCTGATCGTGACGCACGACCAGAAGGAGGCGATCGCGCTGTCGGACTTCATCGCCGTGATGAACGGCGGGCGCATCGAGCAGATCGGCTCGCCGCTGGACATCTACGACCGGCCGCGCACCCGCTTCGTCGCCAGCTTCACCGGCGTCGAAAACCTGCTGCCCGTGACCGTGCTGGCGCAGCACGCCGACCGCGCCGACGTCCGACTGCAGGACCTGGTGCTGAAGGGCGTTCCGCTGCCGGCCGGACTGCAGGTCGGCACAAGCGCAGAGCTGGCCGTGCGCGCCGAGGCGATCGACGTGCTGCCCGATGGCGATGGCCTGCGCGGTGTCGTGTCCTTCGCGCGCGCGCTGGGCGCGAGCATCGTCTACGAGGTGACGACCGACGGCGGACTGTCGCTGCGCATCTCGGCACACCGGCGCGAGGGCCGTGTTCTGGAGACCGGCGCCCGCGTCGGCCTGCGGCTCGTGCCGTCGCACTGCGCTCTGGTTCCGGCGGCGGCATGAAGCACGCGAAACCCTGGCTGCTGAGCTTGCCCGCGCTGGTGGTCAGCGGCTTCTTCGTCGCGGCGCTGGTGTCCTTCATCGGCATCAGCTTCCTGCGCCTGGAGTCCGGCGGCTCGACCTTCGTGGGGCCGGCGAGCCTGGCCCACTATGCCGCCGCGCTGCGCTCGGACTACTTCTGGCGCGTGGCCGCGCAGACCTTCGTGATCGCGGCCGAAGTGACGCTGCTCGCCATCGCGATCGGCTTTCCGCTCGCCTACGTGCTGGCGCGCTCCACTTCGTCGACGGTGCGCCGGACCATCCTGTTCTGCCTGGTCGCGACCTTCCTGTCCGGCGGTGTCACGCGGGCCTATGCGTGGATGGTGATCCTGGGCAATCGCGGGGTCGTCAACGGGCTTCTCGCCGCCGTCGGCATCCCGCCGCTGCAGCTCATCAACAACCAGTTCGCCGTCGTCGTGAGCGTCCTCAATTTCTCGCTGCCCTTCTTCGTGTTCACGCTGTTCGGCGCGCTGCAGGCGATTCCGGAAACGCTGGAACATGCGTCCCGCAATCTCGGCGCATCGCGGCTGCGTACCTTCGCCGCCGTCACGCTGCCGCTCTCGCTGCCGGGCCTGGTCGCGGCCAGCTCGCTGGTGTTCGCGATCGCGCTGGCGGCCTTCCTGTTCCCCGAGCTGCTCGGCGGCGGGCGGGTGCACGTCAGCGCCACCTCGATCTTCGAGAAGATCCAGACCGGCTACGACATTCCTGCGGCGGCCGCGCTGTCGGTGCTGTTCCTGCTGCTGACCGCGGCTGCGTTCATCGTCTTCGGCCTGGTGCAGCGCCTGGCTGCCGCGCGCATGCGCATGGGGAGCGCGGCATGAGCGGCATCCGACCCTATTCGCGCGGCGTGGCGATCGCCGCCGGGCTCGCGCTGGCGTTCACCGTTGCGCCGGTGCTGGTGATCCTGCTGTACGCGTTCAACCCGACGTCCTACTTCGCCTTTCCGCCGGAGACGCTGACGCTGCGGTGGTTCGAGAACTTCTTCGGCAACACGCGCTTCCGGCAGGCACTGCTGAATTCGCTGCTGATCGCGGGCGTGGTCACGCCGATCTCGCTGGCGGTCGCATTGCCGACGGCGGTCGCCGTGGTGCGCCACGACTTCCCCGGCAAGAAGCCGCTGCTGGCGCTGCTGATGTCGCCGCTGCTGATTCCCGGCGTGATCGTCGGCATCGCGTTCCTGAGCTTCTCGGTGGGCATCGGCCTGGGCACAGGCTTTGCGCCGATCGTGG